>JBAPSY010000153.1:0-4017 GCA_049281855.1 Anaerolineales bacterium | reverse complement strand
CCGGTAGGTCGAGCTGTTCGCAATGCATTAGCCAATTTGCACAGGTGGCTTTACAAACAGATATGCATTTGTCTTTCTCTTTGGGACTCTTGTATAGGAACCTCCTTTTCTGGGTTGGGTTCACCTAAACCATATTATCCGGTTCAGGGGCTATCTTTTCTGAATTTATGTCCAAATTTCAGAAACCTATTGACAACAGCCATGAAAATGAGTACAATATTAATGACAACGTTGTCGTCAACGATAACGCCAGCGATGACAATGGTTTTGATTTTTTTTAAGTTCCAATTGAAAAGAAAAGTAAAATTCCAAGATGGGTACACTTCCCACACAAGAAAGATCGCTTCGTAAGGCTAATGGTTTCTTCCATACGACGTTGAAGGATGTAGCCAAATTAGCTGGTGTGTCGACGAAGACCGTTTCGAGAGTCGTCAATAATCAGGGTGAAATCAGGAAAGAGACGCGAGAGCGGGTCCAGGTAGCCATTGAACAACTTGACTATCGCCCAAATGTTTTGGCACGTAGTTTAATCCACCAGCGCACCAATACATTAGGGGTTGTCGCGTGGGGAATTGACTTTTTTGGCCCATCGCGAACGGTCGTTGGCATTGAACAGCAGGCACACCAATTGGACTACTCCCTATTTCTAAATCTCATGGATCTGCCTGATGGTGGCGACAGCGAACAATTACTGGATACATTGATTACTCATCGGGTAGATGGAATTATCTGGGCTGTACCAGAGGTGGGAGATAACCGGGCTTGGCTGGAATCCAGTACCTTGGACCAGCTTCCACCTATTGTCTTCCTCAGTATGAAACCGCGACCCGGGTTGGCAGTAGTTGCGGTGGATAACTTTTCTGGAGCTAAACAGGCGACACAACATTTAATCGATCAAGGTCGGCGAAAGATTGGAATAATTACTGGACCATTAGCCTGGTGGGAAGCACGTGAGCGCTATGCTGGCTGGGAATCTGTGATGCATCAGGCAGACATAGCGACACCCTCTTCTCTGGTAGTTGAGGGGGAATGGTCGGCAACTGCCGGGGAACACGGATTGCGCATGCTGTTGAATCAAGAGCCGGACATCGATGCTGTATTTGCCAGCAGTGATCAAATTGCTTTGGGGGCCCTAAGTACTGCCCATCGATTAGGCCTGCGAATCCCACGTGACCTGGCGATTGTTGGGTTTGATAATATCCCAGAATCAGCCTGTTTTTGGCCTCCCCTGACCACAGTTTATCAACGACTTATTGATGTAGGACGTATCGCTGTGCAAACCTTGCACAGGATGATCGAAGCAAACCGGCAATTGAGGACGCCCGAAGAGGCAACTATAACGCTGGTTAAGCCTGAATTAATCGTTCGGGCCAGTTCTTTGCAATCCTGAAACTGCCTCTTCTTGAGTAAAATGGCTTTTGCTCAGTCAATAATCAAATGCAAATCTGGTTTATCAAATGAAAGGAGGTTATCGGTTAAAAATAAATTTTATTAAGCAACCAAAAGTGAAAATCAGTTTCGATTAAGTTCTAAAATTTAAGGAGGATGAAATGTTCAAGTTTGTGTCAAAAAGCGTGATTATTATCACCCTGCTGGCTCTTGCACTGACGGCGTGTGGCCCAGCTGCAACCTCGCAGGCTCCGGTTGTTCCTGTAACCGAGGCTCCGGTTGTTCCGGTGACTGAGGCTCCGGTTGCCCCAGCCACTACTGAAGGCGGTGCTCCTGCTGCAGAAGCCAAGTGGTGCTCCGGCACCAAAATCGTCTTCTTCCCTGGTGGAGCAGCAGGCGGTGGCTTTGAGACCGTAGTCTATAACGGTGCTCTCGCCGCGGCTGCAGATACGGGCGCGGATGTGCATTACGTGTGGTCCGACTGGGATCCTGCAAAGATGATCGACCAGTTCACGCAAGCCGCAGCCACCAAGCCTGACGGCATTGCCATCATGGGTCATCCCGGCGATACTGCTTTTGATCCCCTCATTGATGATGCAGAGGCACAGGGCATTATCGTGACCAGCATGAACACGCAGCTGCCGCTAGCGCAAGGCAAATACAGCTCCAATGGTTTCGGCTACGCCGGTGCCATTCTCTATGACGCAGGATACGCCCTCGGTAAGGAAGCCGTGACACGGTCAGGCGTGAAATCGGGTGATAAGGCCTTCCTGTGGGGTTTGTTGTCACAAGCTGGCCGCGGTGAGCGTACCAAAGGCGTAAAGGACGCTCTTGAAGCAGCTGGACTTACAGTGATTTACCAGGAGATCGACGATGCCACCAACGCAAGTGCGGCAGCTGGTGTGCCGGTCTTTACCGGCATCATGTCCGCCAATCCGGATATTAAACTAATGGTGACCGATCACGGCAACCTGACGGGTACCGTGCAGACCTTCCTGGAAGCTGCCGGCAAGAAGGCAGGTGACGTATATGCCGCCGGCTTCGATATGTCTGGTAACGCGATTGAAGCGATTCGCGGTGGCTGGCTCCAGCTGGTGATTGACCAGCAGCAGTATCTGCAAGGCTACTTCGGCGTTTTGCAGATATGTCTCACGCATAACTACGGTTTCGCTGGTCTGCAGATCGATACTGGCGCAGGCTTTGCTGACAAAAACAATGTCGAGCAACTAGCCGCATTGGTAGCAAAGCAGATTCGCTAAACCGGAGCCGATCTCTACCTGCTGACGATTTTCTGTCTTTGACGGATCAGCAATAGAAAAACATACAAGGGCTAAGTAGCTCCAGATGAACTCCATGCTATTTAGCCCTTGCCATCCCCAAAAAAATACGTGATTTCGAAGCAGACGGGTTATCCAATATCGGAACGGAGATAATCTTATGGAATACCGCCTCGAACTTAGAAACGTGTCCAAATCCTTCGGAGAAGTACGTGCGCTAGAGAATATCAACTTTCAGTTGGGTCAGAATGAAATTGTAGGCCTGCTGGGTGATAACGGCGCTGGAAAATCCACGTTGATCAAGATCATCACCGGTTATTATCAGCCCACCACTGGTGAGATTTATTTCAATGGCCGGAAAGTGGATCGCCTCTCGGTTCCCAAAGCCAGAGAATTAGGTGTGGAAACAGTATATCAGGAACGGGCGCTGGCTGAAATGCAAACTCTATGGCGCAATATCTTTCTGGGACGCGAACTCTGTAACTCAATGGGTTTCCTTGATATTCAGAGGATGAGAGATGAAACGCACAGGTTGATGACCCAATCCATGGGCTTTACCTCCCATGCTATCAGTCCGGATTCTCGGGTCGGCAAGTATTCCGGTGGTGAGAAACAGGGCGTCGCCATCGTACGCGCCCTTTTCTTCGACGCGGAAATAATCGTTCTCGACGAGCCTACCATGGGTCTCTCGCTTAAAGAGGCAGCCAAACTGGTTAACTTCGTGAATGGCATCAAGCAAGCCGGCAAATCCGCCATTTTTATCGATCACAACATCTTTCATGTCTACGATGTCGCCGACCGTGTGGTGGTGATCGACCGCGGTAGAATAGCCGGTGAATTTTTAACCAAATCCATCGGCTTAACAGAGTTAATGGAAAAGATGATCCATATTGCAGAAACCGGTAACCTCGATTAACGAATGAACTTGGATGGGTACAATGAATTCTCAAACCAACGGAACCGAACCCGAAGTCAGCCAGCACTATAAAGTGGCCTTCAGTCTCCGGAGATTAGCCCGCACGAACAGCGCCCAACTTGGAATTCTGGGTGTCTTTATTACCTTGTGGATAATTTTTATCGCTTCAGCCCCCAACACCTTTTTATCCCCACAGATCTACTCTGCCTTCATGTCCTCCATCCCCTTCTTTGCCATTATGGCTATTCCCCTGACTATTGTAGTGATCGCAAAGGAGATGGATCTCTCGTTTCCATCGATCATGGCCATGGGCATGGTGGCGTTTTCTTTTACCTATAATGGAACAGCCTTTATTGGTAATGGCACCATACGTGTGTTTTTGGCAATTATCGCCGCCTTGTTAGCTGGATCCATTATTGGCTGGATCAATGGGAT
>JBAPSY010000152.1:0-2595 GCA_049281855.1 Anaerolineales bacterium | reverse complement strand
CCCAACAGCAAGAGAAGTCCGATAATGGAAGCGGAACGCCATTCCACCTTTGTGGGGGCAGGGTCTCCGCTTAAGCGGCGCCAATAATATAGGATGGCGCCGGAGACCAGGAAGCGGATGCCTGCCGAGAGGAAGGGTGGTATAGTTTCAATGGCGAAACGGATGGCTAGGTAGGTGGACCCCCAGACGATATAAACTGCGATGAGTGCAACCCAGGCACGAGGTTTCATACGTGATGTTACTCCAGTTTTTAGCTCCCATGATAGGCAGCCTTTGCCATTTCCCAACCGAGCAGGGCAACTTTACGTGGCTCGCCGTAATGATAATTCCCAAATTCACCCAAGGAGTGGATCACACGGTGGCAGGGGATGAGTACTGCCACAGGGTTGCGTGCCAAGGCATTGCCCACAGCACGTGAAGCCTTGGGTTCACCCAGGTAGCCGGCAATATCCCGGTATGATACCACACTGCCAGAGGGGATCTGCAGCAACGCTTCCCAAACCTTGAGCTGGAAGTTGGAACCGCTCAAATATAGATGCAGCGGGTTATCAGCGTCATAGATCGAGGAGCTAAAAATCTCTGCAACCATTGGCTGAGTGACAGAAGGTTTCTCAACCAAACTCGCTTTGGGCCAGTACTTATGTAGCACCTCCAAGGCTGCCGAACGGCCTGCGGGCATGACAAACGAAAGGTTGCAGATACCGCGCTCGGTGCTGCCCAATAAGATTTCACCGAAAGGTGTGGGGTGAAAGCCATAGGTGATGGTGAGACCATCGCCACGCAGCTTGTATTCACCGGGAGTTACCGCCTCCCAGGTGATGAACAGGTCATGCAGCCTGCCAGGGCTGGAAAGCCCAACCTGATAGGCGGTTTCCAGGATGCTGGCAGATTTGGCCAGGAGCTGCTTGGCATGTTCCTTGGTGATGAATTGCAGGAAGCGTTTGGGGCTAATGCCCACCCAGCGGCGAAAGAGGCGCTGGAAATGATATTCACTCAGGTGAACGTGATCAGCGATCTCGCTCAGGCTCGGCTGCCGGGAGGCGTTCTGTTCGAGATAATAAATGACCTGCTCGACGCGGGCATAGTCATCGGAGAGTTGTGTGGTATTGATCATGCCATCATTATAAGCAAACGAAGCATTTAATCCACCCGATTCTTGCTCTTTTTGGGAGACGAACCCAGAGATGTACAAAAGTGCAGTTCAAATGAGTGACCAAGCTCATACTGTGAGAATGGCAGGCATTGGTTATACTTAGGATTATCAATGATGGTTGGAGGCAATCCATGCGTGAGCTGATCAATGGGTCGCAGGCGATCGTACGGGGGGCGATCCACTCGGGCTGCACCTTTTTTGCAGGTTACCCGATCACACCGGCAACCGATATCCTGTTGAATATGATCCGTGAGTTGCCCAAGGTGGGCGGGATTGCCATCCAGGCGGAAGATGAGATTGCCTCGATGGGTTTTTGCATCGGGGCAGCCATGACGGGCAGGCGCGTGATGACTGCCACCAGCGGACCCGGCATCAGCCTATACAGTGAGAATATCGGGCTGGCGATCATGGGTGAGGTACCCATGGTCATTGTGGATGTCCAGCGTATGGGGCCGGCAACGGGTGGGGCGACGACCGTGGCACAGGGAGATATCCAGTTCCTGCGCTGGGGGACGTCGGGCGGTTATCCGGTGATCGTGCTCTCCCCAACCAATGTTCCAGAGTGCTACAGCCTGACCTGCAAAGCCTTCGACCTGGCAGAGCGCTTTCGGTTGCCGGTATTCCTGGCGACGGATAAGGAAACCGCATTAACACTGGCGACGGTTGAGGTAGAGGCGTTTGAAAATATACCAGTCCGTGAGCGGATAAATGCACCTGCGGAGAGTGAATTCATACCTTACCGGGTAACAGCGCCAGATGAAGTACCCCCATTATCACCCTACGGAGGTGCGCACATCCTGCGCTTCACCACCTCCACGCATGACGAGCATGGGCAGCTTACCAAAGCAGCGGAGAAGGTGCACAAACTGAACGAGCGCCTGGCAGCCAAAGTTGAATCGCATGTGGACGAGATTGCGATGGTCAAAGCCGATCTGCAACCCGGCGCGGAGACATTAGTCATCAGCTATGGGGTGACTACGCGAGCCGTAGAAGAAGCTGTTCGTACAGCTCGGGAGAGGGGCAGGTTGGTCTCAGCGCTGACAATTTACTCCCTATGGCCGGTGCCAGAAAAGGAGATCAAGGAGTTGCTTGTGGGCATCCGCAAGGTGATCGTGCCCGAGCTGAACCTGGGGCAGTACCGCAGGGAAGTGGAACGGCTGGTACACGATGAAGTCGAAGTGATGGGGATCAATCGGGTGGATGGCGAGCTGATCTCACCTGAAGAAATCCTCACTCAAGGAGGCTTATTATGAGCGACCAGCCCATGACCACTTACCTCGACGAAACCCTGTTGCCTTATTTCTTCTGCCCCGGTTGCGGGCACGGCATGATCACCAACCACCTGAATGCCGCATTCGTCAAGCTGCAGATCGATCCACACAAGGTGGTGATCGTGACCGACATTGGTTGCAGTGGGCTGGCGGATAAATACTTTACCACGA
>JBAPSY010000151.1:0-3550 GCA_049281855.1 Anaerolineales bacterium | reverse complement strand
GCCAGAACTGCTCATAGTATTACGTGCTGATCCCGCGATAGCTGTGCGAAGGAAGACCGATGAGGATGAAGTGTCAGTCCGAGCCCGTTCAACAGAAATATGGGATATGGATTGGAAGCAGACGCCAGCCTATTTGGTTGATGCGAACCGTTCAAAGGAAGAGGTCTTATCGGAGGTGAAACGTTTGGTATGGTCACATCTTTAGAAGATCTACAGGGTATGACAGCGACCGGTCCGCGTAGAGGATTGCTTGTAGAAATCGTCGGTCCCCCAGGAGCCGGAAAATCTACCCTTTTTCAAACCTTAGATAAGAATGTCGAATGGATTCTTGGCGGGTATATACCTCTCCAGAAGGATTTTTCGAATGTCCCATTCTATGCCAAAAATATACTATCACTTGTTCCCATACTGCTGCGCTTACTCGGAGAAGGTGATAGAAATCCGAACCTGAAAGACATAATTTGCATGGCACTGCTGAATGGCTGGCATGAGATTTTGAGAAAAAAAGTTGATACCACTGGCAAGGTCATCGTTGTAGATCAAGGAGCGATCTCCATAATGATGTGGTTATCCATGTGGGGCCCTCAAGGCTTGCATAATTCTAACTTTCAAGGGTGGTGGAATAAGGTATATGAACATTGGATTCAAAATCTGGATATGATTGTCTATATTGACACTTCCGTTGATATACTAATTAAACGGATTCGTCATCGCTATGAAGTGAATAATAAGAAGGTGATCTACCATGTGAACGGAAAATCGGATCAAGAAGCGAGCGATTTCTTAGTGAAATGCCGCTCTGTATATGAACAGATTATAAGCAGATTTGAGCAAAATAATCACAGGATGCAAGTAGTTAAGATAGATTCGGGGGAAAATAATGTGGATGATATTGTCAGGAAAGTCATTTCTGAAATTAAAATATATAAATAAGAAATCTCCCGTATATTTTGCCTGTCTATCCGTGGATTTATTATTAAGTTTTAACAATTGTCATGAATGGGTGCAATAATTAATGAATCTATCTAAATTATCCAAAACTTTCAGGTACTTCCCGAAGCTTCTCGCGGATAACAGCCTGACTAAAAAAGCTTCACTCAATGCCTTGGCTTCTGTCCTGGATTATGCAGCCAACCTCATCGTTGCTTTCGCCGTTACACCATTTGTGGTGACTGGATTGGGGGATTATTTTTATGGCGTGTGGCAAATTCTAACACGTCTGATTGGGTATATTACTCCCGCAAGTGGTCGTCCAACCCAAGCTTTAAAATATACCCTCGCAAAGGAACAATATTCCACAGATTTTGAACTTAAACGCTCTTATGTTGGCAGCACGCTAAGTGTTTTCGCACTGTTTTTACCGCTGATATCTGTACTCGGCGGTATCCTTACCTGGTTTATCCCTTATTGGATCAAAGTGCCTACCCAGTTTATATGGAGTGTGCGGGGTGCATCCGCATTACTAGTCATAAACTTGGTATCTGATAATCTTGTTTCTTTGCCTCGTTCGGTATTGCAAGGAGAAAATAAGGGGTATAAACGTATGGGCCTCTCCACATTCCTCGTTTTCTTGGGAGGTGGCTTTACCTGGATGGCGCTTTTCTTTAAAACAGGTATTGTCGGCTTAGCTGGTGCAGCTCTGCTTGAATCCATTATTCTGGGTTTGTTTTTCTTATTAGTTGTGCGCTCGTATTCTCCTTGGTTCGGTGTTGGTAAACCGTCAAAGGATGCAGTTCGCAGTTTCCTGGGATTAAGTTGGTGGTTCATGGCTTGGAACTTGGTCACAAGTTTAATGTTTGCCTCCGATGTCGTTGTGTTAGGCTTGCTCAACTCGGTTGAATCAGTCACTAATTACACGCTTTCTAAATATGCTCCAGAAACAGCCATTACAGTCGTCGCCATGATGGTGTTTGGAATTTTACCAGGGCTTGGAGGTATCATTGGAAAGGGTGATTTAGAGAGAGCCGCTAAATTACGGGGAGAAATTATGTCATATACCTGGTTGATTGTGACTGTTTTAGGTACAGGGATTTTACTTTGGAATCGGACATTCCTCGGGTTATGGGTCGGCTCAAAGCATTTTGTGGGTAGCTTTCCCGATTTGCTCATTGTGCTTGTTGTCATGCAGCTCGTTTTTATCCGTAATGATGCTAATGTGATTGATCTGACTCTTCGCCTAAGCCGAAAAGTGATCCTGGGAGCGATCTCCGTAGCTGTTTCACTTCTTGCTGCAGTAATACTAGTTTATTTCTTACGTATGGGAATTGTTGGTGTCTGCATCGGTATCATGGTCGGGCGATTAATTCTCAGCGTGGCTTATCCAAATCTCATTGGCAAGTTTTTGAAGATCAATCTATCCGCTCAATTAATGGCGATTCTTCGACCAGGACTCGTTACGACAATATTTTTCCTTGCCGCTACTGGACTTGAGAATATTCTGCCTACCAGTGGCTGGCGTTCCTTGGGTGGATGGGTTGAATTCTTCCTATCAGCTGGGTTAACTGCTTGTGTTGTCCTTGTGCTGGCATTCCGTTTGGGTTTATCGAGAGATCAACAGAAAATTATCTTCACTAGAGTTCAGACTATTTTAGCGGTCAAATGAAATCGAGAATCCGAACAACACCAGGATATTTCTACTATAACGGAGTTTTTTCTATTGTTTTGATAACGAAATCGGGTAATTAAAGTATCACCCGTGGTAGATGGATATACTCGTCTTGAGTTTTGGACTGTAAGTAGAAATCCGCACAGTTACTGTTATTCTAATAGTATAGGCACCCGTCACATAGCTGATGGCGGCTAGTGAGAACAGGAACAGATGGGGGATGTCATTTCTTATTTGAGGCAAGCTTTGCTTTGGTTGGTATTGTTCCAAACCAGTGAAGGTAAATTACATAACTAATCATGGCTATTTTTAAAAACTAGGAAAGTGAACAATTATGCAATTGTTATGTCTCGGCGATATTGCGCTTGCTGACAACCGATTGTCCAATTGGGTCTGGTCGCCACCGGGTGGATTTGTTCCGGATGACTCGACTAAAGTCTTATTTAACTGGGAACTCCCCGTCGGAAATATGCTTAATCCAATTCCCCGCAGCTGTGGCGGGCCGCGGTTATTATCAAGCCCAAATTCACCAGGAGTGATTCGATCGTGGGCGCCTGGCTTTGCAGCACTTGCCACAAATCACATTCTGGATGCCGGGGAAGATGGTTTAGCTAATACAATCAAATCCCTCCAGCAAGAGGGATTTATTACTTTTGGGGCGGGAATGACTCAAGAGGATATCAATAAGCCACTAATTTGGGAAACGGAAGAAGGGAAATTGGTTATTCTGAATTGGGTTTTCCCGGAAGCAAACCCAGATTGGAGTTGCGTGCCAGGACCTAATTTCTGGCCTGGAATCAATGAGGCTAAAAGTATCATTCGGGATTTCAAGCATGAAGTTGACTGGGTAATGGTCCTGGCACATTGGAGCGATGAGCTCTTCTCGTACCCGCGGCCTGAGGACCGAACCATTGCCCTAGAACTGGTAGATGCAGGAATGGATTT
>JBAPSY010000150.1:0-40171 GCA_049281855.1 Anaerolineales bacterium | reverse complement strand
GTGCTGAGCACGGGCTGACAAAAGAACAGTTTGATGCTGCGATGCCAGTCGAGTTCTGGCGTGAGGTTGTGGACCGTGTAGCCCAGGAAGTACCAGATACCTTGTTATTGGCGGAAGCTTTCTGGTTGATGGAAGGATATTTCGTGCGTACCCTCGGTATGCATCGGGTCTATAACAGTGCATTTATGAATATGCTGCGGGATGAGAAAAACGCTGAATACCGCCTGGTCATGAAAAATACTCTCGAGTTTGATCCAGAGATTCTCAAGCGTTATGTCAACTTCATGAATAATCCGGATGAACGCACCGCAGTGGACCAATTTGGTAAGGAAGATAAGTACTTTGGGATTTGTACGATGATGGTCACCTTGCCTGGGTTGCCGATGTTCGGACATGGCCAGGTGGAGGGTTTTACCGAGAAATACGGGATGGAATACAGGCGCGCCTATTGGGATGAAAAACCGGATGACAATTTGGTAGAACGGCATAGACAGCAAATCTTCCCGTTACTCAAGAAGCGTTACCTGTTTTCACAGGTCCAGGATTTCTTACTATATGATTTCTATTCTCCCGAAGGCTTTGTAAACGAAGATGTGTTTGCCTATTCAAACCGCTCCGGCGCTGAGAGGGGTCTGGTTGTTTACCATAATAAATTCGCCACCGCCAAAGGATGGATCCGCATTTCAGCTGCGTATTCTCAAAAGTCTGAAAGTGGCGAGCATTTACTCATTCAAAAACGCCTGGGAGAAGGTCTCGGCCTAGTTAATGATGGAAACGCCTACTGTATCTTTCGCGACCCGGTGAATGGACTTGAATACATCCGCAATACGAAGGAGCTGCATGAGAAAGGGCTTTATATTGAATTGGAAGCCTATAAATGCCAGGTATTTACCTCCTTCCGAGAAGTCCAGGATAATGAGTGGCATCAATATGCTAATTTGGTATCCTACTTGAATGGACGCGGTGTACCTAATATGGATGACGCCATGAAGGAGATCTTCTTGCAGCCTATCCACCAGGCTTACAGAGAGCTGGTTAATGCTGGTTACTTCCGTTGGATCATTTCAAATCGTGTGCTTGCTGTAGGTAATTTGGAGGATAGCACACATCTCACGGAAAACCTTGACCAGGTTCTGCATGAAGCAGAGGACAAGTCGATCCAGCTGATGGAAGAAGTCAATCGCAGCACCCATGCTAACCGAGATACTCAGTCCATCGTCCAGTCATTCCAACAAAACCTGCTTACGATTCTATATCTTCCAACATTCCAGGAAAAGTTTCCTTTTCCTCACTCGAGGAAGTACCAACACACAATGAAATATCTCCATGCGGGGAATTTGAAAACCTCCCCTTGGAGAAATGGTGATGCTTATGCCTGGAGTGTGATCCTTGGATGGTCGTTTACATACCAACTTGGAAAAATCATCTCAGACGATGGTTACGAAGAAATCAGCCGCAGCTGGATGGATGAGTGGATGCTGAACAAAATAATTGTCAGCGCCTTGAATGATCTCGGCCTGGATGAACGTTCCAACTGGCGTGCTGTCACCTTGATTAAGCTGCTTACATCTCATCACCATTGGTGGCGAGTGATCGGCTCTACCCCAGTGAAAGGGGAAAAATCAATTGCCTACCATATTCTGACCTCAATCCTCTCAGACAGTGATGCCATCGGCTACCTGGGTGTGAACCGCTATCAAGACGTTCTTTGGTTTAATAAGGAAGCGTTTGAAGACTTGCTTTGGTGGTTATTTATCGCAGCGGCTGTGGAAATTTCAAGCCAATACGATAAAGTTGAAAAGACCAATGGTAACGGTGAATCCATCCTCCGTTGTTACAATGAAATATCCAACCTGTTGTCCGGTGCCGAGGCATCAGGTTATAAGCTTGAGAAGTTATTGGATTTAGTGAAATAAACTTACCGGGATGGTTTTTTGCATTTCTCTTTGAAAAACTTTATCCCCCCTGAGACCAGTCCTTTGGCTGACTACATAATGTAAATCTGCCTTGAACTGTTCTGACAGGTTTATCCCCGTGGCCATGTATGTCAGGCGCACCGCCTGGGCTGCATAAGCGACGTTATTTCTTGGCTCAATTCGGCTAAAATCATCAAAATACCAGCCACAAGATGTATAAATGCGTTGGCGTTCACGTTGAGCTTCGAGCAGTAATCGAATCCGCTCAATCTGCTCATTCTCTAATTTCTGCCCCGCCTGTTGGTAGATTAATTCCTCAATCGGGAGCTGATCTAAAACAACTTGGATATATGAATTCCGCAGTCCACATGGATCGATAGTATAAGCGGTCAAGGTGTCTGCATAAACTTTGTCAAGTTGGTGCGCCAACCGGTTGAATGCCTGCCTGAGATAGCCTTTCCAGCGGCCATCCCCAGGAGTACAACCACAATCGCCTTTCCACCGTTCAACCCCATGGTAGCATGACCAGGATGTTCCCTCACGGATACTTACCCAATGTTGGGGTGGGAACTTTTTTACCCATAATGCTGGATACGATTTCTCCAAACCAACGCTGGAACTGGCACCGTTCACCAGGTGAGCTAAGAAACGATCCCTGAACTGCTGGTGATGACCATATAACTCCCCATCCGAGGCGATCAGGAGCAATTGTGGCTCTCCACGTTGCTCTTTTTCTCTTGTGAATGTGGGCAACACGAAATTTTTGACAAATTCATCCGCATTGTTCGTCAAGCTTGGGTTGAAACTGACCCCGGTACTCAATCCCTGGTGATAAAAAAATACCGAGATGCTTTTTCCTGCTGATAAAGCAACCCGGTATGGTTCCGTCACATCAAGGTGATCACATTCAGCCTGCCATGGAGCCAGGATCGTGAACTCAATCCCGTGTTCGGCAAGGATGTTCAAGGTTTCCATGTCGGCAGCGGTTTCAGGTAGCCACATTCCAATCGGTTTGCGACCAAATTGGTGTTTAAAATCCGCAATCCCCCACTCTACTTGGGTGACCTTGTCCTCGTGTGAGGCTAAAGGCAGGATTGTGTGGTTATATGCTTGCGCAATTGCATTACCCACGCCATGCAATTGAATGTTGGCTTTATCTTGTGCGACGATCAGACGGCTGGCTGTGGGGTCATATTTTCTCATCCATGAGAACAGAGTGGGGCCAATATTAAAACTGATTTTCTCAAAATTACCCAATTTTGCATTGGGCAGGTAGCATTCCGCATGAATGCGTTCATTCCAATTACGGTAGGGTTTTGCTCCATACTCCGTTGGAATTAAACCAGAAATGGGATCCTCACGTGGAGGCTGATAAAAATGACCGTGGATTGAGAGAGCACGTACTGACACGATATTTAATTTTCCCCCAGGCTGGCAGCAATGAGACAGCATATCATGCCAAGAGTTTATACCCATATCTCGTTTTTTGGCAAGGGATATCTTACACATTTAACATTAATGTTTGACAATCTATAACCATAAAAATATACCAGGTTAAATCGTGTAAAATATTACCATTCCAAGTAATATTATGACCAATCCCTCCAAAATAAATGTGCTATTTATCGCTTCTGAAGCCGATCCTTTGATTAAAGTTGGAGGGTTAGGTGATGTTGCAGGGTCACTGCCTCGTGCTTTAAGAGAAATTAGGTCATCATCCATTCCGTCGCTACTCGGGCTGGACGTCAGGATGGTGATTCCATTTCATCCAAGCATCCGGATAGATTTGTCTCCAACCCACCAGGTAGCTGAGTATCCAATCCACACGATTGAAGGTGAAATCTTGGCAAAGGCCTTCTCCCTTGAGATCGATGGACTTCCAGTTTACTTGATTGGAGGCGCGCCCATTGATGATGAGACTGCAGTCTACTCAGTAGATTTGGAAGCAGATGGTTATAAGTACGTATTCTTTTCCCTGGCTGCCCTCGAGCTGGCAAGAAAATTAAACTGGAAACCTGATCTATTGCATGCCAATGACTGGCACACCGCCACCGCTGTTTATTCATTGTTACTGGATCGTCCCACCGACCCATTTTTTCGGCACACTGCCTCGCTGCTGACCATTCATAATCTGCCTTATCTAGGAGCTATGACCGCACCCGCATTGGAGGCATTTGGAGTGCCTCCTGCTGATCATTCTGATCTGCCTGGATGGGCACAACATATGGCGCTGCCGTTGGGTTTGCTGGCTGCCGACTCGATTGTAGCGGTTTCACCTGGGTATGCAAAAGAGATCCTAACTAAAGAGTTTGGCTCCGGATTGGATGCTTTCTTAAGAGCACACTCAGAGAAGATCACTGGAATTCTCAATGGGCTTGATACACACAAGTGGGATCCAACCGTGGATGTTGAGCTTTTCGGCAGGTTTTCATCTGCCAATCTGAACGCGAGGTCTCCAAACAAATCTTTCCTCCAAAAATTATTGGGATTTGAAATTAACCCCCGCATCCCACTCCTGGCTATGGTCACACGCATGGATCCACAAAAAGGCGTGGATCTTTCTATTGACGCCCTCCGAATCTTGCTTAAGTCGTCAACCAACGCCGTCTTTCCACTTCAAGCCGTCTTCCTCGGTACCGGTGACCCGGTTTTGGAAAGCGCAGTTCGTTATCTCGAAGAGGATTTCCCCGATCAAGTGCGCGCCCGGATCATGTTTAATGAACGCTTAAGCCACCAAATATACGCTGGTGCGGACGCACTATTAATGCCGTCCCGTTATGAGCCTTGTGGTCTCTCACAAATGATCGCCATGCATTATGGCTGTGTACCCATCGCCCGCGCAACCGGAGGCTTATGCGACACAATTCAAGATCCTGGGGATTCAGTTCAGAGCACAGGGTTTCTTTTTAAGTCACCTAAACCGGATGAATTGGCAGATACAATCCATCGTGCTCTCCTGGTTTATACTCAAGATCCTCCTGGATGGCAACGCATCCAAGTCCGCGGCATGCTGCATGATTTTTCATGGAATCGTTCTGCAGAGGAGTACATTAACCGGTATAGAATGTTATTAGGTTGAAGAAATTATGTATAATGTTTCTGCTATAAATAGGAGGTACTTATGAAAACCCGAGCGGTCATCCTGGCAGGTGGCGAAGGTTCAAGGCTTGGTACTTTAACAGCAAAACGAACCAAACCCGCTGTACCGTTTGCAGGTAAGTACCGGATCATCGACTTCACTCTATCCAACTGCGTTAACTCTGGGATTTTCGATGTCATGATCATCGCCCAGTACAGACCTCACTCCCTGATCGAGCATATTGGCGCTGGCGGTCCTTGGGACTTGAACCGCGATTTTACAGGCGGGGTGCGCATTTATACCCCCTATAAAGCCCGAGGTGCATCCGATTGGTTCCTGGGTACTGCGGATGCCGTTCAGCAGAATTTCCGTTTTATCAAAAATTCCAATCCCGAGCTTGTGCTTATCTTATCTGGTGACCACATCTATGAAATGAATTATGCCCTGATGGTAAGTGAACATGAAGCCAAACAAGCTGATTTGACTTTGGCAACCATCACAGTCCCTATAAAAGATGCCTCCCGCTTCGGTATCGTTGGTGTGGATGCTGATAACCGTGTAACTTCCTTTGTAGAGAAACCCTCAGAACCACCTTCGAATTTAGCCAATATGGGTGTCTATCTATTCAATACCGATTTGTTGAACCAATATTTATTGGAAGACCACAATCTCCCCAATTCATCCCATGACTTTGGGAGAGATATTCTCCCCAAGATGATCGCTGATGGAGCTAGAGTGTTTGCCTATCCTTACAACGGCTACTGGATGGATGTTGGGACAGCTGCCTCATACTGGAAAGCTCATATGGATCACCTGGAAGATAAACCACCTTTCGATTTGAATGATCGTTCCTGGATTATCCATACCCGCACGGAAGAACGGCCTCCGGTGTGGATTGCACGTGGAGCTACAATTGAGAATAGTTTAATCTGCGATGGGTGTGAAATCGATGCCAATGCCAAAGTGATCCGCAGCGTGCTTTCTCCTGGGGTGATAGTTCGATCCGGTGCAGTTATAAGGGAATCCATTTGTTTAACTGATACAGTCATTGAATCAGATGCGATTATCGAACGCGCCATTATCGATAAACGTGTACGAATTTCCTCGCATGCCAGAATCGGAGGGATGGTTGATTCGCCTCAACCGGTACTTACCATGATCGGCAAGAATAGCGAGGTTCCAAACGGCTTCACTGTCGAAGCCGGAGCAGTGATTGGCACAGATGTGATCGAAAGCGACTATCCTGCTACGATCGTCCGCGGCGATGATTATATTCTTACCAAGAGGATGGCTCATGAAGTTTAATCGTTCATCAGGCATACTGCTGCATCCCACCAGCCTTCCAGGACCATATGGCATAGGTGATATCGGTTCGAGAGCTCATCGTTGGATTGATTTCCTGTCAGGCGCAGGCTGCGGTCTCTGGCAGGTTCTCCCGATCGGACCCACCGGCTATGGAGACTCACCTTACCAATGTTTTTCTTCTTTCGCGGGTAATCCACTCCTGATAAGTCCTGATACTTTGCTCAGAGACGATTTGCTTCATCCGGATGATCTCTATGACCATCCTTGTTTCCCTGAAGATCGAGTAGATTTTGGGGAGGTAATTCCCTGGAAAGCAGGAGTACTCGACCGGTCTTTTATTCGTTTTCAACATACCCACTCTCATCAGCTTAACGCAGAGATGGAAGAATTCCAGGCGAAACATTCAACCTGGTTGGAAGATTTTGCTTTATTCATGGCCCTCAAAGAGGCTCATGGAGGAGCACCCTGGAACACCTGGGAAAAACCATTACGGGATAGAAAGCCAGAATCATTATCTGAAGCCCGTAAACTGAATGCCGTTGCAATTCAACGTCAAATTTACCGCCAATTCCTTTTCTATCGCCAATGGTCAAAGCTGCGCAGTCATGCTCATGAAAAAAACCTCCAGATCATTGGTGATATACCCATCTTCGTCGCACATGATAGTGCCGACGTATGGGCAAACCCACAATTATTCCATTTGGATAATACTGGAATGCCTACATTCGTTGCAGGGGTTCCACCTGATTATTTCGCTCCTACAGGTCAATTATGGGGCAACCCCCTTTATCGTTGGGATGTCCACGCTGCTGATGGTTACACATGGTGGCTGGAGCGCATCAAAGCCTCCTTGGCCATGGTGGATATTATTCGCGTCGATCACTTCCGTGGTTTTGCCGGATATTGGGAGGTACCTGGGAATGCCAAGACAGCTGAGATTGGTCGCTGGGTACCAGGTCCGGGAATGGATTTCTTTCACAGTATCCGTAAATCACTGGGTGATCTTCCGATCATTGCTGAAGATTTGGGCGTAATCACTCCAGATGTGGTCCAATTGCGTGACTCTTTCGACCTGCCCGGGATGAGAATTTTCCAGTTCGCCTTTGATGACACTCCGGAGGACCCTTTCCTGCCTCACAATTACCCCGTGAATTGCGTGGTCTACACAGGCACCCATGATAATGACACTGTCCGTGGCTGGTATGAGCGTGTTCCAGAAAAAGATAAGGCTTTTTATCGAAGGTACTTAGATCGCGATGGAAGCACTGTAAGTTGGGATATGATTCGCGGAGTTTGGTCATCCGTGGCTGTCTTTGGACTGGCACCCATGCAGGATTTTCTAAGTCTTGGAAATGAAGCCCGTATGAACTATCCAGGGAATCCCAGCGGGAACTGGATGTGGAGAATGTCGAATAATGCCCAAACTCCAGAGCTGCAGGTCAATATCAAAGAATTAAATTATTTATACAGCCGAATGAATACCAGCACAGAAAATACAATCTAACTCCAGATTGGTAAAACAATTGAATATGTCAACGCAGAATACATCATCTCCCCCCCATCGCCTCCATCCAAATATTTGGTTCCTCACCATAGGGTCATTTCTTACAGATGTGTCCTCTGAGATGCTGACCAACCTGGTGCCACTTTTTCTCTACAATGTACTGGGGGTTCAGACAAGCATCATCGGCCTGATCGATGGCATCGCAGAAACCACCGCCAGTCTCGTTAAGATCTATTCAGGTGCATTATCCGACCGTCTTGGAAAACGTAAATTTATAACAGTCTTAGGTTATACGTTATCCACTCTATCCAAGCCATTTTTATATTTCGCTACCACCTGGGAATGGGTCCTGGGAGTCCGATTTTCCGACCGGGTAGGCAAGGGGATTCGCACTGCCCCCCGGGATGCCTTATTGGCTGACAGTGCAAAATCTGATCAGCGTGGCCTGGCTTTCGGTCTTCATCGCGCCGGTGATACTGCAGGTGCCTTCGTTGGGTTGGGCATCGCAGCATTGATCATCTGGCTGACGCAATCCGGAGCCGCAGAGCTTACACGACATACTTTTCAAATTGTAGTCCTGGCAAGCATTATCCCTGCCATCCTGGCAGTCTTAGTCCTGGCATTGGGTGTGAAGGAGGTGGCAGCTGCCAGGAAGGACAAAAATGGCTTACCCACGCTAAGCTGGAAAGCCTTCGACAAACGCTTCCGGGTGTTCCTCATTGTTGTAATTATATTTACCTTGGGTAACTCATCAGACTCTTTCATCGTCCTGCGCGGGCAAAACCGTGGATTAAGCGTGCTACAAATCATGGGCATGCTGATGACCTTCAATGCTGTCTACTCACTGCTGGCTGGACCCTTGGGCTCCTTGTCTGATCGCATCGGAAGACGCAGGTTAATGTTGATCGGTTGGACAATTTACGGACTGGTCTATTTGGGTTTTGCACTCTCAAAAACTGGAGTGCAAATTTGGGTGTTATTCGGCATCTATGGAATCTATTATGCCCTCACCGAGGGGGTGGCGAAAGCATTGGTCGCTGACATTGTGCCCCCGGAACAACGCGGCACAGCCTATGGATTATTTAATGCGGCCATTGGGTTTTCTGCTTTACCCGCCTCATTGATTGCTGGTATCTTATGGCAGGTGGTCAGCCCTGCAGCCCCGTTCGTCTTTGGTGCTTCCCTCGCTTTAATCGCAGGTTTTCTATTGTTGACCTGGGTAAAATAATCAGATTAATCAATTCTGGCAGGCAAAAAGCCTGCCAGAATTGTGTTAAACCGTTAAACGAACCCCACCGTGTCGTGTGCTACGAAGTTCTGAACCTGCCTTCGCAGGTTGGGGTCCTTCCCGGAGGATCCGCCTTGGCTCTAGCCTATCGCGTCACCTTCATGAGATTGGACCCCCATGTATAAGTGTTGGCTCAGAACGCAAAAGCAGCAACACGTGCACAGTAGGGTAACTATCTTATACCACAAAAAAAGTCGCGCGAGTATATGATTTTGATTAGACCACTTTACAGCTACGAAAGGTGGAAATGTTCCATCGACGGTTTTACTTAGGGATAGACTCGTTTGATCGTGCGTGGGAATGGAATCGCCTCCCGGATGTGCTCGATCCCACATAACCATGCCACCGTTCGTTCCACTCCCATCCCAAAACCGGAATGTGGGACGCTTCCAAATCGACGCAGCTCGAGATACCACTTGAAAGCCGTTTCGGGTAAATCATGCTGCCTCAGGCGTTCCAACAACAGGTCGGGGTTAGAAATACGCTCGCTCCCTCCGATGATCTCTCCATACCCCTCTGGTGCCAGTAGATCGACACTTTTACAGACTTCTGGTCGCCCCGGCCAGGGTTCCATATAAAATGCTTTGACCTCAGTCGGGTATCCGTAAACAAAGACTGGTTTTTCATAGAGATTGGTCAACGCGGTCTCGTGCGGTGCGCCAAAATCCATTCCCCAGTCAATTTTTAACAGTTCCTTCATTTCAGGATCATCCGTTTCAGCGCGTAATTGGTCGATCTTTTTAATAACATCATCATAAGAGATACGCGGGAAAGGTGGGGAGATCTTTTCAAGTTTTGAGATGTCCCGCTTCAAGGATTTCAATTCCGGGGTGCTCTGCTCTATCACTCGTTTGACGATGTGTGATACTAACTGCTCTTCAATTTCCATCAGCTGGTCGAGATTACAAAAAGCGACTTCTGGTTCCACCATCCAAAACTCGGTTAGATGACGGCGAGTCTTCGATTTTTCAGCTCTGAAGGTTGGTCCAAAGCAATATACCTTGTTGAATGCGAAAATGTCTGCTTCGTTATACAGTTGACCGCTTTGCGCCAGATAGGCTACCCCTTCGTCAAAGTAAGCTGTCTCAAAAAGAGTGGACGTACCTTCACAGGCTGCTGGAGTAAGGATGGGTGTATCCATTCCGATAAATCCGTTCGTATCCAACCATTCGCGGATTGCCCGGATGACAACCGCCCTTACGCGCAGGATTGCCCATTGGCTTGGCATGCGGAGCCATAAATGCCGGTTATCCAGTGCAAAATCCACTCCTTGTTCCTTGAGGGCCATCGGGTAATTCTCATCGGCTGCCTGCAAGATTGCAACATCTTTCACGCCCACCTCATATCCGCCAGGAATTCCAGGTGCGCGAGTATCCGCTCTCACCATCCCAGTGATGATCACAGACGATTCCTGCGGTAAACGCGTGAGACGGTCAAAAAGTTCTGGATCGAGATCTCCCTTAAAAGCCACACATTGCACAAACCCGTATCCATCACGCACCAGTAAAAAGACTAGTTTACCTTTGTCGGTACGGTTATAAACCCAACCCTGGATTGTGACTTCCTGGGCTAGGTAATCTGCAATTCTATCCACTCGAATGATGGGTACCATATTCCTGCCTCCCTGCCTGATTATTTATCTACTATAAGATGCAATTCCTTAAGTTGACCCGGGTCTGCTGGTGACGGTGCACCAGCCATTAAATCACGCGCCGTTTGGCTCTTGGGGAAGGCAATCACTTCCCGAATGTTCGGCTCATCTGCCAGGATCATGCAGATTCGGTCAATTCCCGGGGCAATTCCACCATGAGGTGGTGTCCCATATTCAAACGCTTCCAACATATGCCCAAAGCGCTCGCGTGCCACGTCAGGGTCCAGGCCGATCAGCTTGAATACTTTTTCCTGCAATGAACGCTCATGAATTCGGATTGAACCTCCTCCAACCTCATAGTTGTTCAGCACGAGGTCATATTGCTGCCCCCGCGCTCTACCCGGATCAATATCCAACAATGGAATGTCTTCGACCATGGGTGAGGTGAACAAATGGTGACTCGGATCCCAGCGATTTTCCTCCTCATTCCAAACCACAAATGGAAAATCGACTATCCAGCAAAATGCCAGGATGTTCTTATCCACAATCCCCAGCCTTTCGGCTAGCAACACACGTAACCTCCCTAATACCTCAAAAACGACCGCCGGCTTATCTGCTACGAAAAGTAGCAAGTCTCCCGGTTTAGTACCCATGCACTCCAGAATGGAATCCAGGATCTCTGGCTTAATAAATTTCGCAAACGATGAGCGCTGTTCTCCATTGGCAGGTATTGCCACATAAGCTAGACCTTTTGCTCCATACTTCTTTGCAAATTCTGTCAATTCCTCCAACTGTTTTCTGCTGTAATCTCCTAAACCGGATGCATTAATACCTCGGACGTGCCCACCAACAGCAACCGTGCTCTCAAATACCTGGAAACCAGATTTGCCTGCAAGCTCCGTGAGATCCTGTAATTCCATCCCAAAACGGATGTCTGGATTATCCTTGCCAAAACGGCGTATTGCCTCCTGATAAGTGAGCCTCGGCCATGGGCTGGCAAAGAGCCGTTTATTCGGTACCACCTGTGCTACTAACTTGGTAAACATTTCCTCGATTAACTGCATGACATCTTCACGTTCCACAAATGACATCTCAAGATCCAACTGGGTAAACTCCGGCTGCCGGTCTCCACGTTGGTCTTCATCCCGGAAGCATCGTGCAATCTGAAAGTAGCGTTCCATTCCTGCCACCATCAGCAGCTGTTTTAACTGCTGAGGGGATTGTGGCAGGGCATAAAACTCACCGGGATAAATCCTTGATGGTACCAGATAATCCCTAGCACCTTCAGGCGTGGTCTTGAATAAGATCGGGGTCTCAATTTCAAGAAAATCTTTACTATCCAGATAATCGCGAATGAATTTGATTACCTTATGCCGTAAGATAAGATTCCCTCGCATCCGCTCCCGGCGTAAATCCAGGTACCGGTAACGCAAGCGGATCTCCTCATTCTCGTCTTCCTCTTTGCTGATCGTGATCGGGGTCGTCTTGGCCCGATTTAGTATATTCACCTTTTTTGCCAACACTTCTACTTCCCCTGTCGGCATATTCGGGTTTGCCAATCCCTTCGGGCGCAAGCGTACTATCCCCACCACCTGAATCACCCACTCTGGGCGAACTTCTTCAAGTGCCTGGTGAATTTCGGGGTAATTGACTGAGTCAGTCACCACCTGGACCATGCCGAACCGATCCCTTAAATCCACGAAATTGATTCCCCCTTGCACCCGCCGGCGATTCACCCATCCTGCCAGGGTGACCTCTATTCCTTTATGGCTGGCACGAAGCTCACCACATGTATGTGTCTTGTACATTCATTGTCTCCATCTATTGATCCGTTGTCGGAATGGCAAAATAAATCGCCCTCCGCTTTGTGCGTCGGGCGACTGATAATGAACGTTAAGGCCTAGCTTTGTTGCAGCCTGAAGCCTCTCGCCCGACGCAAGATTGGATTATCATTATCATTCAGCGCGAAGAAGGCCCAGTAAAACATGATGATTAATTAACTTCCGATTCTCAGCATTATACACGAGAATAGGTTAGCAGGGAAGGAAAAGTAGTGTAAAATAAATCCTTCAGATTAGTAAGACATTAGTGAGGAGCATGTGTATGTCACGGAAATGGGTTGTACTTATTGGTGGGATACTTATTATTACCAGCATATTAGCTGCCTGTGCCGGACCACAAGGTGAACAGGGACCCGTCGGCCCAGCAGGGGTCGCTGGCCCGGAAGGACCAGCTGGTCCAATCGGCGATACGGGTTCTGCCGGTGAAGCTGGCCCCACTGGAGCGGAATATGTAGGTGACCAATTATGTTCAGGGTGCCACTTTGACATTTCGGAAATATATATGAAATCAGGTCATCCATGGAGCCTTTCCGCAGTCACAGATGCGAAATCTCCAGACTATCCATTTACCCAGATGACTTCCCTTCCCAAGGGCTATACCTTGAAGGATATCAGTTTTATTATCGGTGGATATTTTTGGAAGGCAATCTTCATCAATGCGCAAGGATATATTATCACTGATGCACCTGGTGCAACCGATGATCCAACCTATTTGAACCAGTTCAATTTTGGAAACTTAACGCTTGGGCTCAGTACTGGCTGGGCTTCGTACCATCCGGGTGAAGCTGAAATGTCTTTCACCTGTGGTACTTGCCATACCACCGGTTATAGCAATGGTGGTAGTCAAGATGACTTGCCTGGCATCGTGGGCACGTGGACGCAACCTGGTGTACGTTGTGAGCGATGTCATGGTCCTGGTAGCCTGCATGCAAACAATCCCAAGGGTGTACGGATGCTCGTCGAGCGTGACTCGGGGTTATGCAGGGAATGTCATGAATACGTCCCCACAGCTAACCTTGATGTAAAAAATGGGTTCATCCAGCATAGTGACCAATATGGAGATCTTTCCCAAAGCAAGCATCAGATTTTGGATTGTCTCACCTGTCATGACCCTCATTCTGGAGTAGTGCAACTACGCCGCGATAGTAAGCAAACTACCAACCTTCTGTGCCAGGATTGCCATTATCAGGAAGCCCAATTCCAGAATAACCCCACCCATATGGCACTCAACATCGGCTGCACCGATTGTCATATGCCACGACTGATCCAAAGTGGCTCCGCCAACATCCTGGGCTTCACAGGAGATATGCGCACACACGTGGTCGCGATTGATCCGCGAAAGATCAGCCAGATCAATGAAGACGGTAGTCTTGCTACTGGTCAAATCAGCCTTGACTTTGCCTGCCGCCACTGTCATGGATCAACTAAATCTGATGCAGAGCTACAAACCGCTGCTGCTGGATATCACGCGATACTCACAACTCCACAAACTCCTTAAGTACCATCCCTCCTTAACTCAATATTTTTCTAAATAAAATTGCGGACAAAATTGTCCGCAATTTTATTTATGATATTCCGACTCAATTACATTTGTCAATTATTAAAAATGACTTTTCTAACTGAATATTTCCTTAGTTTACCGTATCATAAAGATAGGGTAAAATAGCCATATTCTCATGTTAGATTAATAGGGTGAATAACCTATATAATGGAGAAGAATGCAATGAATAATTTCAAGTCGACCCAGAAACACCGCAGCTGGCTGGTATTTGGAATTGTATTTAGCATATGTGCAATCGTCGGAGCATTATTAGCCATTACCCAACCTGTGACTGCAGCGCCTGCTGCCGCACCAGCAAACCAGGTTCCAGGTTATGCCGGTTCCCAATCATGCGCCCAATGTCACCAGAATATCCATACTGAATGGGTGGGTACACGCCATGCACAAGCATTCTCAGCCCCCATCTTCCAGCGCGACTGGACAGAACTGGGTAGCCAGGTTTCTTGTCTTGAATGCCACACCACAGGTTATGACGCACAAACTGGAAAATATGCCGAAGCTGGGGTGACTTGCGAGGCTTGCCACGGAGCCTTCCAACCGAACCATCCTGATGCTCCAATGCCAATCACACCCAATGCAAACCTTTGCGGCTCTTGCCATAAAACCACCACAGATGAATGGCGTGCCTCCATCCATGGGCAGGAGGGGATCCAATGCCAAGCTTGTCATGACCCTCACTCACAAAATCCAAAAGCCGATTCTGTCACCGCGCTTTGTACAACCTGCCATCAGGAACGTGGTGGCTCTTTCACGCATAGCACGCATGCTAATGCTGGTCTGGAATGTAGTAACTGTCACATGTTCACCAGTCCACGTACCAGTGACCCTATCCAGGGTCTCGTACCCACAGGTCACACATTCACGGTTGGTTCGGATGCTTGCATTGCCTGCCACCAAGACACCGTCCATACACGTGATGAAATTGTCAAATTATCCGGAGAAGTCGCTCAGTTGGAGACCGTCGATACTGCCACCCTTGAACAACAAGTTCAAACTCAAGAGCAACAGATCAATCATCTCAAGACCCAGAGTACAAATCGTCTTTATATCGGATTGGCTCAAGGAGCAATTGTTGGACTCCTGACTGGCGGTGCAGCTGCCTGGGTCGTTAGCCGTGGTATTCGTGTCGTCGAGGTTAAAGAAGATGAGTAAAAAGAAGACCAAGATCAAGCTGGAGCTATCTCGGCGAGATTTCTTGATTGTTGGTGGCACTGCAGCCGGCTCAGTTGTAGCTGCACAGCTCCTGACTACAGGTCCTCTCTCTCCATTTGCTAGTTTTAAACAGGAGCAAGTCGAAGGGGTCGAAGAAGCAACCACACATGTATCGGGTCACCGTTGGGGAATGGTGATTAATCTGGACAAGTGCATTGGTTGTGAATATTGCTTGAGAGCCTGTTCAGCCACCAATGACGTTTGGGTCGAGCCGGAAAATCAACGCCCCGAGAAGCCTTGGAATATCGTTGTGGGAGAAAAAACCTCCACCGGAACACCATTCTTTTTCAGCCGCCCATGTCTTCATTGCGGTGATGCACCCTGTGTGGAAGTCTGCCCGGTTCGAGCCACCTACCATCGAGAAGATGGGTTGGTGATAATGAATTATGACCGTTGCATTGGCTGTCGTTACTGTGAAATTGCCTGCCCGTATGATGCCCGAAAATTTAACTGGCAGGCACGTACAGATGTCAATCCATTTATTCCAACCTGGGGGATAGCAGAAGTTGACCGGCGTCCACGTGGTGTCGTTGAAAAATGTACATTTTGCATTCACCGCATAGATGCAGGATTAAAAGCCGGTTTTACACCCGGAGAGGATCGGGAAGCAACTCCCGCCTGTGTGAACATTTGTCCAGTGGGTGCACGCATTTTTGGTGATCTCAATGATCCCAAAAGCACAGTATCTCAAGCCGTCGCAACTGAGGCTACCATGCGCCTGCGGGAAGAGCTGGGCACTGAGCCAAGTGTTTATTATGTTATTCCCAAGGAGGGCTTATAAACATGGCCACCCGAATATTCGGAGAACGCAAGCTTTTTTCATTTAGCCCAGCTTTATTGGCTTGGTTCGGATTGCTTGGCTTATGTATCGTCATCGGTCTCGTATCAGCATTTGAAGTATTTTGGAATGGTTTGTATATCACAAACATGTCTGATTCCGTCCCTTGGGGGTTGTGGATCACCATTGATCTATCATCCATCGCCCTTGGAGCGGGAGCATTTACCCTATCAGCAGTGGTTTATCTGTTTGGATTAAAACGCTTCCAATCCATCATCAGGTTGGCAGTGTTTGTGGGTTTCATCGGTTACTCCTCCGCATTGCTGACCTTGATTATGGATATTGGTCGTCCGGATCGTTTTTGGCACCCATGGGTTTACTGGAATATTCATTCAGTATTATGGGAAATTACCTGGTGCATCACCATCTATTTAACTATTATGATAGTCGAATTTGCTCCAGTCATCGCTGAGTCGAGAATTTTCAACCGCTACAATTGGATTCGGACCGCGGCAATGTATCTTCATAAAGCTGCTCCGGTGCTCGCCTTGCTTGGTCTGGTCATCTCACTCTTGCACCAGTCATCATTAGGTGCTACGTATGGCATCGTGAAATCACGCCCAATTTGGTTTAAACCCAGCATGCCCATCATGTTTATTCTCTCAGCAGTCGCTGTTGGACCTTCATTAACCATGGCAATTGCTTATATTGCCGAATGGGTGACGGGTAAGAAAAATGTCCCAAATGAAGTATTGCGCGCCATCGCTCGGTTTAGTGGTTTTGCATTAATGGTCTATGGCTATATTCGATTTTGGGATCTGGCTGCCGTTACCTACTATGGCCGCACGCCTTCTGTGAGTGAATCGTTCAATCTCCTTAGCCAACAAACACCCTACAATTTCTCATTTTGGGTCTTTGAGATCATTCTGGGTGTAATTTTACCGGCCGTTCTATTCCTGACCCCTCGCTTCAATCGTAATCCAGGGTATTTGGTTATCGGTGCCATCTTTGCGGTGATTGGTATCACGATCAATCGATGGAATGTGACCGTAGGTGGCTTATTTGTTCCACTAAGTTATTCCCCAGGTACACTCTACCAACTTGCACCTGGAAAGTATTTCCCTGGTTTACCTGAATGGGGGATTGCGGTCGGTATCATTGGTTTTGGGCTTACCATGCTTACCCTTGGCATTCGATATCTACCGCTCTTTGGAAAAGAAGAACTTTTGTAAACTGATTGTTGATGGATGGGTTATACTTAATAGTGAAAATTTTCCTTTATATTTATCGCTTTTCCCTGCATAGGATCATCCAAGCTTGCCTGGGTGGGTCTGCAAGGCTCTGTACTGCAAGCGGAGGATAAAAATATGGGTGACGCTACTGCCAATCCAATCTTTGTCGCTTTACTTTGTGTTGCGCGTTGCCTGGTACCTCTGGTGATATTATTCGGGATCTCTTATTTACTTCGCCGTTTTGGAGTTATTGCAAAACCTACTCCTCCCCCAGATGAATACCAAAAGAGTGAAAGCAACGGCTACTAAGGAGGACCGGCACATGTCAAAGCTTACTCCAATCCATAAATTGCCGGGGATATTCCTGGTTATCGGCTTCATCATTCTGCTTAGCTTGTTTTGGATAACGCCCTCTCAAGCCAGGGAGCCTGAACAGCAAACCGAAGAATATTGTTTAAGCTGTCATTCCAACCCTGATCTGACTTTGACCCTAC
Source organism: Anaerolineales bacterium (assembly GCA_049281855.1). Classification (GTDB taxonomy): domain Bacteria; phylum Chloroflexota; class Anaerolineae; order Anaerolineales; family UBA4823; genus FEB-25. The sequence continues at coordinate 22,370 of JBAPSY010000150.1, read as the reverse complement.
CAAGCGGAGAGGAGCTCTCCCTCTATATCAATGCGGATGAGTTACAGACATCTGTCCACAGCCCAAATGGGATCGAATGCGAAGCTTGCCACACCAATATTACGACATACCCTCACCCAACGATTAATTACCAGACCAAGCGAGAGTTATCCAGGGTTTATTACTCAGCTTGCCAGAAATGTCACCCAGATAATTACTCTCGGACCTTGGATAGTATGCATGCCCAGGCTGCTTCAGCAGGGAACCTTAATGCACCCGTCTGCACAGATTGTCATGGGTCACACTATATTCATCCCCCAAGCGAACCTCGCACATTAATCCCTGCAACGTGTGGTAATTGCCACACCCAGGAATTTTCAATCTACCAGTCAAGCGTTCATGGCAATGCTTTGGAGCAGGAATCCAATCCTGATGTTCCCGTCTGCACGACTTGTCATGGAGTCCATAACATTCACGACCCACGCACACAGCAATTCAGAGTGGCAGAACCTGATCTGTGCGCCAGTTGTCACGCCAACCAGGAGATGATGGCGAAATATGGTCTCTCCGCAGATGTGTATAGTTTGTATAGTCTTTCCTGGCACGGAGTGGATGTTTCCGTATATCAGGCTCGCTGGCCAACCGTCCAGCATAATTCAGCAATATGCACCGATTGCCATGGCATCCATAATATTTTTAAACCTGACGATCCAAACTCTACTGTCAACCCCAAAAACCTTCTTGTTACCTGCCAGAAATGTCATCCGGGTGTCGGACCGAATTGGACGGGGGCCTGGACGGGTCACTACAAAGCCAGCATACAGCGAACACCGTTTCTATTTTACGTGGATTCGTTTTACTCGATCTTTACCCCCTTGATCTTGTGGATTTGTGGAATATATGTTGCCCTTCAATTTATAAGATTCATGGTTGATCGAGTGAGGAGGAGCTTATGACGAGCCAACCGGAACCGACCCCTTCCTCACCGAATCATCGTGTCAAACTAGTGCGAACTTTTCCGCGCTTTAATGTCAGCCAACGCTGGGAGCACGCAGTCTTCCTCCTTTGTATAGCGATCTTACTGGTCACTGGCTTGCCCCAAAAATATAATGCCTCAACCTGGAGCCAGGCAATCATATCATCGCCCGACAGGTTGAATAAAATCCAGCTTATTCACCACATAACCGCTTTAGTTCTTACCGCCTTGGTTCTATATCATTTGGGTAAAGCGATCTACTTCATTGCCCGACGAAAATTACCCGGCGATATGCTGCCTACCGTTCAGGATATTAAAGATGCCTGGAACATGCTGCTCTATTTGATTTTTATCAAAAAACAAAAACCAGCTTTTGGGAAATACAACTTTGAGCAAAAGGTCACTTATTGGTTCCTGTTCTTCTCCATCGGGATCATGGTTTTCTCAGGGTATGTCATGTGGTTTCCTGAAGCCGTCACTCGGCTCCTGCCTGGTGGAGTAATCCCTGCTGCCATCATGGCCCACAGTACTGAAGCCCTCGTTACCACCATTTTCATCGTGCTCTGGCATTTCTACCATGTACATTTTGAGAGACTAAATCTGAGTATATTTTCCGGCTGGCTCAATGAAGAAGATATGCGCACTTATCATTCCCTTGAATATAACCAGCTTGTCCGTAAGCCTCACTCTGATCAGGATACAGGAGATTTGAAGTCATGAGGCCTAGTAGAAAACATATCTTCATTTACGCGATATGCGGGTTCCTCATATACAGCTTGTCCATTATTTATATTGTCCCAAAAGTCAAGGCTGCACCTGCTAAAAAAGAGGGTCAAGGCCTTGCTCAAGAGCAGGTCTTGTACGACTTGACAGGCACTGGACCCATCGTGGGTAATGATGTCTGCCTCGGCTGTCATGGACAGCCCGGACTTACGATGACCCTTGTGAATGGGGATGTCCTGGATCTGTACATCAACCCCGATGTTTATAGCGCATCCATACATGGTAAGGATGGTTATGCCTGTGTTCAATGCCATACGAACTTGGGAAATTATCCTCATCCACCGTTCACCGCCATCGATTTACGTGATGCCACTCTGCGTCTAACCAATGTTTGTGACCGCTGCCATTCAGGTGAGTACAATCTGACCATGGACAGCGTTCATGCTGCTAAACTGGCTATTGGCATAAGAGAGGCTGCTGTATGTGCCGACTGTCATGGGTCACACAATGTCCGCCAATGGACTGACCCTGAAACGCATCAGCTGCTTCCAGATGCACGTCTAAGTATTCCAGCTACATGCTCCAAATGCCATAACGCCATTTATCAAAAGTACCTCACCAGTGTGCACGGAGCTGCTCTTACTGAAGAATCAAATATTGACGTCCCTACTTGCATCGACTGTCATGGAGTTCATAATATCGGGAACCCAACGATAGCAGCATTTCGCTTGAAATCACCCGAATTATGCGCCGGTTGTCACACCAACCCCGCAATAATGGACAAATATGGAATTTCAACGGATGTCTTGAATACCTATGTGTCTGACTTTCACGGTACAACGGTGACCTTATTCGAAAAACAATCTCCCGATTCAGCTACCAACAAACCAGTTTGTTATGACTGCCATGGTATTCATGACATCTCCCGCGTGGATGACCCAAAGTCTGGGATTGAAATGCAGCAGAATCTCCTGGTCCGCTGCAAAGTGTGCCACCCTGATGCCACCAACAATTTTCCAAGTGCTTGGATGTCCCATTACATCCCTTCTCCCGAGCATTATTCATTGGTCTATTATGTGAATCTGTTCTATAAATTTTTTATCCCCATGGTATTAGGTGGGATGGTGGCACTGGTTGGATTGGATGTTGGTCACTCAATTTATGTGAAAACTCGTCGAAACAAACCACGTCCAGAATCACAACCAGCTGAGGCTCAAGTATCAAATCTCCCCGAGCAACCTGCTGAAGCCCAACTACCTTCACCCACCGAGCAAGCTTCTGAAGCCCAACCACCTTCACTCCCCGAACAACCCTCTCAACCTCCTCATACTGAGCAAGATAACGAACCACAAAACGAGGAGGATCATGATGAGTAACGCAGTTATGGAAAGGCCCGGTGAAGTCTGACAACCTGAAGATAAGATCAACTATACGCGTTTTGATGTTTCACAGCGTATAGAGCACATCGTTTTCTTGTTGTCTTTTACCATATTAGGTTTTACAGGCTTGATCCAAAAGTTCTCTGAAAGCCAGATTAGCGATACCTTGATCCTTATCTTGGGTGGTATTGAACGGGTACGCATGATCCACCATTACAGTGCCATTGTGATGATGATGGTGAGTGGTTACCACGTTATTGTCCTTGCATATAAAGTATTCGTCTTGCGGGTCCATTGGAGTATGCTGCCAGTGATTGAGGATATTCAGCATCTCATTCAAGATGTTTTATACTTCCTCGGTTTTCGAAAACATCGCGGCTATTACGGTCGCTATAACTATGCTGAAAAAGTCGAATATCTGGCGGTCGTATGGGGAACTGTGATCATGGGCCTGACTGGCTTTATGATGTGGAACCCACTCTCAACGACCCGCTTATTACCTGGAGATTTCATCCCTGCCGCCAAGGCAGCCCATGGCGCAGAAGCCATTCTGGCGGTTTTGGCCATCGTGGTTTGGCATTTCTATCACGTTCATATTAAACATTTCAATAAAAGCATGTTCAACGGTAAGCTAACCCGTACTGAGATGATGCATGAACATCCCAGCGAGCTTGCCCAGATAGAATCAGGACAAACAAACAAACAACCTCCTTTACAATTACTCAGACGCCGGCAACAAGTGTTCTTCCCTGCTGCACTAATATTTACCCTCGCTTTCGGCTTCGGGATCTATAAATTCGCAAATTTCGAGGTCACTGCAATCACAACCGTCCCGCAGGGTGAAACTGCCCAGGTCTATGTGCCTGTCACTCCCACACCAAGACCATCTCCTCCCCCTCCTCCAACCCTTGCACCAGGTGCTGAAGTGAGCGCGATGACCTGGGAGGGGACTTTCTCAGGTTTATTTCGGAACCGCTGTGGTACCTGTCATGGATTTACCAAGGTAGGCGGCTTAAGCCTTTCGACATATCAAAATGCACTTAAAGGTGGCAATTCAGGACCAGCAATTATTCCCAATGACTCAGATAACAGCATACTCGTCCAAAAACAATCCTTGGGTAATCACCCGGGTCAACTCACCATCGATGAGCTTAATCAAGTGATTGCCTGGATCCAAGCTGGTGCCCCTGAGAAATGATGGAGTACAACATATGAGAAATTTCTTCAAACGCCTGGGTAATGCATTGCATAATTTCTTCTTCCCGCCCCCTGAATCAAAAATGTGGATCCGGGTGCTGCCATACGCAATCTTGGGCGTCCTCACTCTGATAGTCCTCATTGGCGCTGCCTACGGGTGGCAGTACACGAACAGTCCCCAATTCTGTGGCACAACCTGCCATACCATGCCCCCTGAATACTCTGCCTACCTCGCTTCACCTCATGCACGGGTTGATTGTGTCGAATGCCATATCGGTCGTGGGTTCATTGCTACACAGATCACCCGAAAAGCAGGAGACTTGCGCCACGTCATAGCTACAGTATTTCAAAACTATACCTATCCCATCTATGCAACCAAAATGCGCCCTGCCCGTGAAACCTGCGAGAAATGTCATAACCCGGATAAATTTTCCGAGGATAGCCTGCGTGAGGATAAGCGTTTTCAGGATGATATTGATAATTCCCCTTACAGCATTTTCCTCAGCTTGAAAACTGGTGGCGGTACCTCACGCCAGGGTCTCGGGAAAGGCATCCACTGGCATGTTGAAAATCGAGTGCTGTTTTATTCCACCGATGAATTACAGCAAAATATCCCCTACATCCGGGTCTATAACGATGATGGTTCTTACACTGAGTATACCGATATAGCTTCCAGTTTTAACCCCGCGGATCTTAAGGAATCTGATCTACATGAGATGGATTGCGTGACGTGCCATAATCGCGTCACTCACCTGGTTCCCATGCCTGCAGATCAAATGGATGCAGCTTTGGCGCGTGGATTCATTGACAAAACCATCCCAGATATCCGTGCGAAAGGGATAGAAGTCCTCAGTGCATCCTACACTTCACAACAAGCTGGACTTAATGGCATCGTTGGACTGGATAATTATTACCAGGCTTATTATCCTGAATACTATGCTGCTAACCTGGATATTATCCAATCTGCAATCACTTATATCCAAAATATTTATACCTCGTCAGTCAACTTAGACCAAAAGTCAGATTGGGAAAGCCATCCAAATGATGTCGGTCACATGTATTTCGCAGGATGTTTTCGCTGCCACGATGGCAAGCATATGGATTCACAGCAGAAAGCCATCCGATTGGAATGCAATCTGTGCCATACTATTCCAGTCATTGCAGGTCCATCTGAATTTATCGCTAATATTGAGATCTCCCGCGGTCCAGAACCCCAATCCCATCTAAACGCCAACTGGATTGTGTTGCACAACCAGATATTCAACCAGACTTGCAGTGATTGTCATACCACCAACAATCCTGGTGGTACCGATAACTCTTCATTCTGCTCGAATAGTGCCTGCCATGGAATCGTCTGGAAATACGCAGGTTTTGACGCACCTGCTCTGCGTCAAACAATTTTATCGTCCTTACCCCCAACACCCACCCCATCTCCATTGATCCTGACCGGCCCCCTGACCTATGATGCAACCATTGGGCCGTTACTGCAATCTCGCTGCGGATCCTGCCATGGTGAAAATGGTATTCAAGGCCTGAACTTAACTACCTACCAGGGAGCTATGAAAGGCGGAACGAATGGTCCTGTGATCATTCCTGGCGATGCTAATGGTAGTGTTTTAGTTCAAAAGCAATCCGGTTCTCAAGCACATTTCAGCCAACTTACTCTCGAAGAGCTTACCCTGGTCATTGATTGGATTAATGCTGAAGCTCCGGAAAAGTAAATAATCACCACTCACTGCCAAAGGAGGTGACTTATGGGTGATAAGAAAGAACTCAGCCGGCGAAATTTTTTGCAAACCGCCATCTGGGGAATTGGGGGGTTAATCGGAATTGGATTCGGGGTGCCTGCAGTCGCATATGTCGTCGGTCCATCATTAAAAAATCAACAAACACAAACCTGGATGCGACTGGGTCCCACCTCCAAGGTTGAGCTGGGTACTCCCACACTTTTCACCTTTACGACACAAACCCAGACCGGTTGGATCGAGAATTCACAAGAAATTTCGGTTTATGTGCTTTCTACAGACGGTCGCACCTATGTTGCCATGTCGAACATCTGTACGCATTTAGGATGCCATATTCGGTGGATCGCTGATCAAAACCACTTCTTTTGCCCATGCCATAATGGTGTATTTGATATGTCAGGCAATGTTGTTGCTGGACCACCCCCGCGACCTCTCACCCGTTATGATGTCAAGGTTGAAAATGGTCAATTGTTTGTCTTGGTAGGAGGCTGATATGGTCACAAAAATCACTCAATTTCTTGACGATCGCACCTCCTGGCGAAAGGTTTGGGAGGAAATCTTTTTGCGCAAGATTCCGAAGGTTAACTGGTTTTATACTCTCGGGAGCGCATCGCTATTTGTGGCGGTCAATCAGGCAATTACTGGTATATTATTGACCATTTATTACGTCCCCACACCAGACCATGCGTATGATAGTGTGCAATATATTACCACTCAGGTCCCATTAGGCTGGTTGATCCGTGGACTTCATCATTGGGGCGCTAGTGCCATGATCATTCTGGTGGTGCTGCACATGCTTAGAGTGATTTTTTTTGGTGCATATAAATTTCCTCGTGAAGTAACCTGGTTTACAGGTGTCATTTTACTTCTGGTAGTGATCGGTTTTGGTTTTACAGGTTACCTTTTACCCTGGGACCAAAAAGCATTCTGGGCAACCACCGTCGGCACGCGGATTGCTGGAACCCCACCCCTCATAGGGGATTATCTCCTACGCATCATACGAGGTGGGAATGATATATCTGCGGTCACTTTGGTGCGCTTCTATGGTACGCATGTGTGGGTGCTCCCGAGCTTGTTATTCCTGCTCATCGGGATCCACCTCTACCTGGTCATACGCAACGGGATCAGCGCTAAACCAAAGAGAGGGGAGTGAGCAATGAACGAAAAAGAAAAACAAGAATATCTGGAAAAATATCACGAGGAGAAGGAAAAAGGTGTCCCATTTTTCCCTGATATTATATTTAAAGACGCAGTAATATCCTTCCTCATCTTCCTGGTTTTAATTGGCCTGGCATATTTTATCGGGGCACCTCTTGAAGCCCGTGCGAATCCCAATGATACATCCTATACCCCACGGCCAGAATGGTACTTTTTATTCCTGTTCCAGCTATTAAAATACTTCCCAGGCAAACTTGAGGTGGTAGGGGTAGTGTTGATCCCCACCCTGGCTATACTGGTTCTCTTTTTGTTGCCCGTCTTGGATCGTAATACCAAGCGCTACTTCCTTAGCCGGCCAATAGTATCAGGGATCACACTTCTGGCTGTTGCAGGTGTGGTCACCCTCACGATCCTGGCTGTTCGTGAAGCTCCGCCACCGACCCAAGCTACTCAAGGCGATCCAGTCGCCCTGCTTTATTCTCAAAACTGCGCACCCTGCCATGGCACATCTATTACTGTGCCACCTGGAACCAACCTTCATAGCTTGATTGCCCAAGGATCCCATGTTGGGATGCCTGCCTGGAGTGGAGATTTATCCTCCGATCAAATTGATGAATTGGCTGGTTTCGTCCTCTCCCCTGGTGGAAGCCAGTTGTTTAATACAAATTGTAGCGCCTGCCACAAAGTGGAAGACCTGGTTGGTGGTAATCCGCTTAACCTGAAGAATTCCATCGATGAAGGTCTCAATTTCACGCCTCATGCCAATCTCCAGGCGGCCGATTGGTCAACAAGTCTGACCAAGGACGAAAAAACCACATTGCTGAATTTTTTGATTGCTCCAGATGGTCAACGATTATTTACGATTTATTGTTCACCTTGCCATGGACAATCTGTCGCTTATTCAGGGAATGAGGCTCAGTTGCGACAAACCATTATTCAAGGGGGGCAGCACCTCACCATGCCTCCATGGCAAAACACGCTTACCACTTCCCAAATTGATACACTTGCCAATTACGTGGTAGACCCGGTATCTGCGCCAGATGGACAGGCATTATTCAAGCAGTACTGCTCCAACTGCCATGGAGAACGTATACCCCCAGCAACAAACGTAGATCAAGCCAGCCAAACGATTGCCACCGGAGGTGCCCATCTAACCATGCCTGTCTGGGGAACAGTGCTAACCCAAGCTCAAATCGATGCTTTGGTTAACTTTATTGTAAGTTCCTCTCAAGGAACATCCATCCAGCGCGGACAGACCTTATTTGCGCAGAACTGTGCTGTATGCCATGGTGAATTAGGAGAGGGCGGACCAAACCCTGCCAATCCTAACCAGCTAATTGCCGCCATTGGTACTGCAGAGTTCCTGAATACCCGGGATGATACCACCTTGTTCCAGATCATCTCCCAGGGGCAACCTGATCAGGGTATGTCTCCATTTGGTTCTGCAAATGGTGGTAATTTAGATGATGATCAGATCAATTCAATCGTGGCGTACTTGCGTTCCTGGCAGGCTAATCCGCCGGTAACAACACCCCCGCAAATTACCATCCCTACGATCAACCTTTCTGCCGCCGATGTTTACCAAACTATTTGTGCTCAATGTCATGGCCAGAATGGTGAAGGGTTAATTGGTCCTCCATTGAACGACTTGTCAGATGATACAGACCAGGATATTTATGATGTGATCAGTCAGGGAACAGCGAATACCAATATGCTCTCCTTTGGTTCCATCCTCTCTGATAGCCAGATTCAAGGATTGGTGGCCATTATTCGCCAGTTCCCCCCAGCAGAGACATCTCCGCAACCCACTCCAACTACTCAGCCAACACCTGGTGTCGTCACGTTTGATGCGAATATCCTACCCATATTTCAACAGGATTGTGTGATGTGTCACGGAACATTAGGAGGCTGGGATAGCACCAGTTACCAGGCGATAATGACGACTGGTGACCATACACCAGTGGTCATCCCAGGAGATGCAACCAACAGTATACTCACTCAAAAACTCCAAGGCACTGCTTCCTTTGGGGGTATCATGCCCCCCAGCGGGAAACTGCCCGCTGCGACCATCCAAATCATCCTGGATTGGATAGCAGCAGGTGCGTCTGAGAAATAGGATTAATGGCAGAATTTTTTACCCGTAATATCATCATCGTTTATTTTTTTTACGGCCTCTCTTTCTTTGTCATGGGGTTGGCTGTACTCATTGAGTTTGGCCATAGCTCTAAACTCGACTTTGCACGCGCATTGCGTCCTATGATCGGTTTCGGTTTAGTCCATGGCTGTCACGAATGGTTTGAAATGTTCCTCCTCATCCGCGAGCGGATATCCGGACCCTTCACCGGGGCTTGGCTCCTTCCCGTTCGCGTATCAGCATTAGCGATATCCTTTCTATTCTTAATTGCATTTGGCGCACGCCTCATCGCTGGTCCGGGGAAGCGCAAATTATATATCGGTATGTTATCGACCATAACAGCCATTTGGGTTATCGGTTTGCTTGGGGTTATCTTCAACCCATCCACCAGTCAAAGTCGCGCCATCGCTGCAGACGTGTATACCCGCTATGCATTGGCTATCCCCGGTGCTGCATTAACTTTTTGGGGGCTCATCCTTCAACGCCGAAAGTTTATTCAAATCGGAATGTCGGGGTTTGGTCGAGACGTACTCCTTGCAGCAATTGCCTTTGGGCTATATGGTGTTATCGGACAATTATTCTCTTCATCCAGCATTATCTTTCCATCAGAGTATTTAAACGCTGCAGAATTTCTTCGCTGGTTTGGCTTTCCAATTCAGGTCTTTCGGGCACTTATGGCAACCATGGCAGCCATTTTCATCATTCGTTCTTTACGTGCATTTGAAGTGGAAAGTAACCAGCGGATCGAAGAGTTGCGTAATTCCCAACTCGCTGAACAGCAGCGTCTGGATGCCTTGAGAGCAGAATTGCTCCACCGCACTGTGATTGCTCAGGAATCTGAACGGCAGCGCATCGCTCGCGAGTTACATGATGAAACCGGGCAGACTTTAACCGCCCTGGGAATGGGTCTGCGTGGTATGTCAGAGACAATCCTTACGAATCGCAACCGGGCAATTGAACAGGCCAATCAGTTGGAAAAACTGGCTATGGCAGGGGTTGAAGAGCTTCAGCGTATGGTCTCTGGTCTTCACCCCCCTCAATTGGATGATTTAGGTCTGTTGGCAGCGTTGCGATGGTATACGAATGATATCAGCAATCGCACTGGGATTACTATATATATTGTCAATCATGGCAGCAAGCCAAAATTATCTTCGGATCTTAGGGCAGTTATGTTTAGGATTGCCCAGGAAGCTATCACCAATGTCGTTCGTCATTCCAATGCCAATCGTATCGATATTCAATTGGACTATACCAAAGATAATATTTATCTCCGAGTTGAGGATAATGGTCAGGGTTTTAATACCGATGTGGTGTTGAAAAAAAAACCTGGAAAACCAACTGCTTGGGGATTATTGGGAATGGTTGAACGTGCATTACTCGTAGGCGGAACATGTAATATATTATCTCATCCTGGAAAAGGCACCCTTATAGAAGTTAATGTACCTATTATCGGAGAGACAGAAAATGGCTGATATTAACCTATTACTCGTTGATGATCATCAAGTGGTACGAACCGGTCTGAGAATGCTTTTAGAAGGTCAGCCGGATATGAAAATTGTTGGTGAAGCAGATAGTGGTCTTCAAGCACTCGAGAAGGCCAAAGAGCTCTCACCCGATGTGGTAGTGATGGATATTACATTACCAGATATCTCAGGTATCGAAGCGACAAAACGGATCAAGGAAATCTTACCTGATATAGCCGTGGTTGCCTTAACCATCCACGAAGACGAGCAGTATTTTTTTGAAATGCTGCAAGCTGGTGCCTCTGGATACGTCCCAAAACGCGCTGCTCCAGAAGACCTGATTACCTCCATTCGGGCTGCATTTGCTGGTGAAATCTATATTTATCCCTCTCTGGCTAAAGCCTTGGTAGCTGATTTCCTTGGCCGTTCGTCCCAAGAGAATGAAAAAGCTTCTTTGGACGGTCTGACCTCACGTGAGCAAGAAGTATTGAGTTTATTGGCTGAGGGTTTAAGTAATGATGAAATTGGGGAATCCCTGAAAATCAGTAAGCATACTGTGGCACGCCATCGGGAAAATCTGATGCGTAAGCTAGAGCTTCACTCACGTAGTGAATTGGTCAAATACGCCATACGTAAGGGGTTAATCGTAGCCTGATTTAGGATAGTTTCACTATTATAAAATCCCATACCGCCCCTATTGACGTAAGTCTTTGTATTCTTTATGATAGTGGTAGTGCAATCAAGAGATTTATTCGTTTGAGGAGGTCGGTATGCGCAAGGTACAATTTTACGCTTCGTTTTGGACGCTTATTATAGCCATCCCGTTCACCGTCTTGGCGCTCATCGGAGTAGCTTATCTGACGGAGAACCTGACCCAAATTATCAATGCTATCAGCAAATTTAGCCGGGAAATATCCGTTGGTGGGCGGGGTTTGGTATTAGAATTTTCCGCTCGCTGGCCTGAGATTGCTGGTATGGTGATTGGTATGATCGTAATCCTGACAATCTTCCTGTTTGCCCAAAATGCTAATAAAGTCGAAGAACATAAGAGTACAAATTAATCTATTTGAGCCACTTTCATTTTTTCACCTTGCGCCGGGTTGAACCTCTCTGGTCATCCTGGCGCATGGTTTTTGTTTACTAAATATAATAATTAAGTAATAAAAAGACCTCCCTGTTTATTTATTATTTTTTCATACAAACTACTCATCTCACCCTAATTATGTGGTAGAATTATATAGGGTGTTCAGCCTATGATTAATGGTGTATTCAACTATCAGACAGGGTTGATTTGAATTTCCCCATTAAAAATCGCCTTATGATCACTTACCAAAGGAGGAGCCGTATTCAAAATATTATACTCACTCTACAACTCTCGTTTGATGAAAGAATTTCTATTCCCTCATGAGGAGAAATTTATGAATTACAAGAAATACCTTTTTGTCGGATTGCTGCTAATTGGCTTGGCTCTAGCAGTGGCAGCATGCTCTACACCACCGACAGCGACCGTAGTGGTCCCTACCGAAAAAGTGTGTCCTACCTGCCCAGCGGCTCCAGCATGCCCGACAGCTGTAGTATGCCCAACCCCTGTGGTTGCGGATGTCCCCTTTGAGCAAGCTTGGGTAAACTCCGGTCATGCTGATGCGACCGCTGAGGCATTCCGTCATTGGGATGCGGATAGTCCGCAGGAAGTACCCACCAGCTGCGCTAGGTGCCATACACCCACCGGCTATATGGATTACCTGGGGGCTGATGGAACTGCAGTTGGCGTTGTGGATAAAGCCCAACCAGTCAGCAATGGCATCACCTGCATTACATGCCATAACGATACTGCGGTTGCACTTTCAGAAGTCACCTTCCCATCTGGTGCAGTCGTTTCGGGTCTTGGTCCTGAAGCACGCTGCATGGTGTGCCACCAGGGTCGTGCTTCCGGGTCCACAGTTGATCAAGCGATCGCCACCAATGTCCTGACGGATACACTCGATACTGTTAGCAGCGAACTTAGCTTCATTAACATGCACTATTTCACTGCTGCTGCAACCCAGTATGGTAGTGTCGCTGCGGGTGGATACCAATATGCCGGGAATTCCTATGACGGCAAATTCCTCCACGCGGGTGGTCTTGATACCTGTATCAGCTGCCACGACCAGCATACCTTGGAAATTAAGGTCGCAGTCTGCGCGGAGTGTCATACCGGCGTTGCTTCTGAAGAAGACCTGGTCAACATCCGTATGAACGGTTCCCTTGAAGATTACAATGGAAATGGTGATGTTACCGAAGGTATTGCAGCTGAGGTTTCCGGTCTCCAGGACATGCTCCTCCAGGCCATCCAGGCGTATGGTAAGGAAGTCGCTGGATCATCCATCGTATACGATCCAGGCAGTTTTCCATACTTCTTTATCGACACCAACGATAATGGCACGGCAGACACCGATGAGGTGAATTCGGATAATGCTTATGCTTCCTGGACCGGTCGTCTAGTGAAGGCTACCTATAATTACCAGGACTCTGTCAAGGATCCCGGTGCTTTCGCCCACAATGCTAAGTATGTCATTGAGCTGCTCTACGACTCGATCGCTGACCTGAATACTGCCCTCAGCACACCGATTGACCTCACCAAAGCTCATCGCATCGATGCCGGTCACTTTGCTGCCACCGAGATGGCTTTCCGTGATTGGGATGGTGAAGGCGAAGTACCTGCGACATGCTCCAAGTGTCATTCTTCCACTGGTCTGCCTCTCTTCATTCATGAAGCAGCTGCCTCCAGTGATGGTGTCACCGGTGTCACAATTGGTCAACCGGTCTCCCAGGGCTTTGCCTGCACTACCTGTCACGATCCATCCAACTTCCCAGCCACTCTTGCTGTACCTGCGGTCAAATTCCCCAGTGGTGCAGTCCTTACCTTTGGCGAGGGTGCTGCGGCAAACCTGTGTATGGAGTGCCACCAGGGTCGACAGTCAACGGTTAGTGTCAATGCTGCCATCAAAGATGCTGCACCAGATACGGTTGTCGAGGGACTCAGTTTTCGCAACCCGCACTACTTCGGTGCTGGTGCTATCTTGTGGGGCACTGAAGCCAAGGGTGCCTATGAGTATACAGACAAGACCTACAATGGTCATCACGCTCATGTCGACCTAGGTCAGACCTGCGTTACCTGCCACAACGTTCATTCCTTAGCTATCAATACTGAGCTCTGTGCAGGTTGCCATGGTGGCAACACCGATCCGAAGACAATCCGCATGGGAACCAACGACTATGATGGTGATGCGAACACCACCGAAGGTATGTACGATGAAGTTACCACAATGAGAGATTTGCTATATCCTGCCATCCTGAAATATGCAGCTGATACGATTAAAACTCCCATTGTTTATGATCCAAATACCAATCCGTACTACTTTATCGATACCAATGCCAACAGTGTTGCAGATCCTGATGAATTAACCAGAACCAATGCATACGCCACTTGGACACCTCGTTTGCTCCGTGCCGCCTATAACTACCAGTGGGTCCAGAAGGATCCGGGGGCTTTTGCCCACAATGGCAAATACATCCTGCAGGTCCTGTATGATAGCCTCCAGGACATTGGTGGTGATGTCACAGCACTGACACGCCCAGAGGCTCCTGCCCCAACACCATAATTTCTTTGCATAGCAGCAATATAAGACCGGATGCCTTGTGCATCCGGTCTTAATTGTTAAATTTGATTGTGTTAGAATCTATTGAATTAAAATCCGGTCTTGTTTCTGAAAAATATTTTTGGCATGCAAATTCTCCCTTATGACCTCAAATGAATTTCCTCCATACGAATATTTCAATCGTCTGATGGGTTTATGGTGGCTTGTTGTGGTTGCTGCCATCTTGGGTGGCACTTTCGGATTTATTTTCTTTCATCTTCACCCGCCTGAGTATGAAGCGACAGCCACTTTTTTCGTCACCATTGACCTAAACCGATTTCCCATCCAGGGCGTCAGGGAAGATTTGATCCAATATAATGAAGATATGGCAATCAACACCACAGGAGGCGCCCTGCTCTCGCCAGAAGTGTTTGCCGATGTAATCAAGCAGGGTAAGGCAGTGGGAATTTCTCTGACTGCCAATGATCTCCTTCAGAACAGCACCATCGAGCGTAAGCACGATATCTGGGAGCTTCGCTATCGGAGCAAAGTTCCGTTGGAAGCCAAAACAATCGTTAACACCTGGGCGCAAATCGGTTACCAGGCTATGCTGTCATGGCAGGCATCTGGAAAAGCCCCAGACTATGTGATTTTCCAATCCCCCACACTGGCGCTTATTCCTCAACAACCAGTCTTATATGGACGCAACAATTTAATCCTTGCGGGCGCCTTGATTGGATTTATCGCCGGAATCATCATTTCCACCCTGATAAGCCGTGCTCCAAAAAAACCTCTTCAATATCTTTAGCAAATAATTAGACAGCTAATAAACACTCAGATATGGTTTTCAGAATGATTGCATGATGGAAACATCAACCAGGTTTGGAAAGAGTTTGGAAAGAGTTTGTGAGGTTCTTTGGGCAATCGCCTTGATCTGCCTCCCCTTAACTTCTTTTCCACTGTTCTCATCCATATCAGGTGCGTTAGTAGCCCCTCTCTCAATTTTGCCCTTTTTCATTCTACTCATGATCTGGGCGTTGCCGTTTATCTTCCGTAAGGGTGATATTCCTAAGGAAACTATTCCTCTGGTCGCATTTTCTTTGCTGGCCATCATATCCTGTGCAGCTGCATTTTTTTTCTTTATACCAGGTTTCAAAGGTAAATCCGTTCCTGGGCAGGAACTCAGGGCACTATTTACGCTCACCGTTGGGCTCACATTTTACCTGGTGACCACCACCTGGGTAAAAAATCCTGAGAAATTACGAAGTACCTGGAAATATATCACTATAGGTGGCATCATCTCCTTGGTGTGGACCGGTGTACAAGCTTTTTTTATTCTCCGACATGCAAGCCAGTACCCCAATTGGATGAGCCAAATCCAATCTTGGCTTGTCGTCCGATCCCCATCGTTTACCACCACATTTGGTCGTGTCAATGGACTGACTTATGAAGCCTCTTGGTTTGCTCACCAGATGGTTATGATTTATCTGCCTCTCTGGATAGCTGCTTCCTATAGTAAAACTTCAGCATTTAGATTTAAGTTTTTCCATATTTCTGCAGAGAATATCCTGCTTGTCTTTGGGTTGGGAGCTTTCTTCCTTAGCTCACCCCGTATCGGGCTGGTCTCTCTCCTCTTGATGACAATTTACCTCTTAATAAGATTGAATTTGTTAATCCACCACAAAACTGTGGAACGCATCTCGAATTGGAAATTTGTCCTCAAACGTGGATCCTCCAAGCGCCACAGGTTCTTGATTAATGGGATCACCAGTGTGTTTATAGTTTTGGTTTATGTACTTATCCTGGCTGGGTTTTTCTTCTTTGTAATTCAACGAGATTGGAGGCTTTCCATCCTGGTCAGTGAGCCCCCCACAATCAAGGAAATTGTCGGTCTACTAACTTTGGATCAAAATACTCTCCTGGAACTTAGCCATCGGTTCATTTTCCTTGAGCGGATGGTTTACTGGCTAAACGGATGGAATGTTTTTAACCAATATCCATGGCTGGGGGTTGGCTTGGGAAATGCAGGCTTCTTCTTCCCCCAATTAGCCCCCCCCGTCGGCTGGGCTACATTTGAAATCCGGAGTGTGCTCTACTACCTGACCACATTACCCAATGTTAAAAGCTTTTGGTTTCGATTATTGGCAGAGACCGGGTTGATCGGCTTTTCGCTTTTTCTCACCTGGTTTTACATTCTGTTTCAATCCTCAAGATTTTCACAGCATAATCAAAATGCAACCATAAAGACTTTTGCCTTCGCCGGGCAGCTAGCTCTTTTGGCTTTCATCGGTGAAGGTCTCAGCATTGACTCGTTCGCCATGCCTTACTTCTGGGTGATCGCAGGGTTGATCGCTGCGATTGCCATGATTTATCGGCGGGAAAATTCCCGAATAGCTACTAACAATTGATCGGCCTATATAATTGGAAGAATAAACCAGCGATAGAGATTTCGCTGGTTTATTATTAACATTCTTCTAATAATCCTTGACTTTTATCCATTATTTTTATATACTCTATGAAAGCGCTTTCATACAATGCCCATATCGGACCGATCATCCCTGAAAAGACACCAAAGACATTCAGCCACGATTACAGACGTCGCCTCGTTGGCAGGTGTTTCGATTGCCACTGTGAGTCGCGTGATTAATGGCACCACGCGTGTATCTGTTGCAGCCGCCACCAAGGTGCGGGCTGCAATAACCACGCTTAACTTTGTTCCTCATTCTGCTGCTCGTGTCCTTGCCACCAAGAAAACCAACACCATCGGCTTGATCCTTCCTGAGATTAGCGGTTTTTATTTTTCTCCCTTATTACGTGGTATTGAAGACGGCATTCGAGGCACCGGATATGATCTCTTGGTCCATTCAGCAGTCTTTCGCCAGGAGAGTGGCGAAAGACCAACCGTAAAGCTAGGCGAGCATAATACTGATGGACTGCTCGTTTTTGCTGCCAGTTTAAGCAATGAGGAGATCGCCCGTTTATATACGATCGGTTTCCCCATGGTCCTGCTTCACCAATCTCCCCCAAAAGGTTTCGAGATCCCGTGTGTCACAATCGAAAATAAAGCGGGCGCATTTGCGTTAACTGAACACCTGATTACAGTGCATGGATATCGCAAAATAGCTTTTCTGGAGGGACCAGTGACTCACGAAGATTCCTATTGGCGTGAGATGGGTTATCGTGAAGCATTGTCCGCTCACGGTCTCAAACATGACCCAGGGTTGGTATCCATTGGCCGTTTTGATGCCAAAATTGCCCTGAATTCGGTAACAGAATGGCTGAACTCCGGTGTCGAATTTGATGCAATCTTCGCTGGGGATGATGATGGTGCCACGGGAGCCATCACTGCCATACAGCATGCAGGTTTGCGTGTACCAGAAGATATTGCCGTGGTCGGGTTCGATGATATATACATCTCACAGTACCTATCTCCCCCATTGACAACCATTCACGCACCCATTGAACAGGCTGGTTACGCTGCTTCTCAACAATTGATCCGCCTCATCCATCAAGAAACTGTTAACCAACTGGTGTTGTTACCCACCGAATTAATCATCCGTCGGTCTTGTGGATGCACATGGTCATAAGATAAGGAGGTGTAAAGGCCGAAGAAGAGAGAACACCCAAATCGCCTATGCATCGAGCATATTTGGGAAATCGGATTGACTAAAATCGATAACTTTAAATCACATAGGAGAAAATAGGATGAAACGACTGATTCTTATCCTCAACATAGTCTTGATTGGTGCAATGGTAATAGGAGCATGCGGTACGCCTACCTCGGAGAGTTCCAACCCGGTAGCCCCTGCTGCAACCGAAGCCCAACCCGGAGCAGCAACAGAGCCAGCTATAGTCGCTACCGAACCACCCGTTGCAATAGGCGAAAAAGTACATGTGACCATTTTCGTTGGCTTAGGCACAGGTAATAGCCCCGAGCAGATCGATGCAGAGAATATCCTGGCTGAAAAGTACAACTCTACCCATGAAAACATCGAAATGGAATTCCTCATCGTACCTTACGAACAGTCACGAGAACGCCTCCTCGCCATGATCTCTGGCGGTACCGCGCCTCAATTGTTGGGTCCAATGGGTATCGAGACCACCGCCCAGTTCCTGGATTCCTTAGAGGACCTTACCCCTTATATCCAACGCGACAACTACGATACAACCGACTTCTACGGTCCAGCGGTATCCCTCAATACGTATGAAGGCAAGAATATCGGCTTGCCCATCGGTCTGTACCCCTCTTTTATTTTTTATAACAAGAACGCTTTTGATGCAGCTGGGGTGGATTACCCAACTCAGGACTACAACGATAAAACCTGGACGATAGACAAATTGCGCGAAGTCGCCTTGCAGGTGACCCTCGATGTAGATGGTAATAATGCTACATCACCAGATTTCGACCCGGCCAACATCACCCAATACGGATTTGACAATTCATGGGATAGTGTCCGTGGTTGGGAAGTTCTGTGGGCGCCTGTAAATATGGGTCGCCCGACCTCCACAGATTACAAAACCGCCATCATCAATGATACGGATTGGGTCATTGGTCTCCAATGGTATAGCGATGCCATCTGGAAGGATCATATCATGCCTGATAACACCGCTATTTCAGCGATCGATCCATCCAATGGTGACCCGTTTGCAGTCGGTGGGGACGCAATGTGGATGTCCAATTCCTGGTACATGTCCGCGTCATTGAATGATCTGCCTTTTAAGTGGGATCTCGCTCCAGCACCTTTCAATCCAAAGGGTGAGCGTATCGCCCAGGTAGACGCAGACGGCTTTAGTATTCCGAAGGATGCTAAGAACAAAGACGAAGCCTGGGAGGTGATGAAGTGGCTGCTTGAACCAGACCAGAACCTCGAATTGTGTTTAATTTATGGGTGTATGCCAGCCCGTAAATCCACCGAAGCTGCTTATAAGGCAACCCTGGCAGAAACATATCCCAATATAGACCTGGATGTTATCTTCAATGCTGCCACCTACCTGGATGTTCCCAATCACGAATCCTGGGTTCCAGATTTTGCCACAATTAATGAGGCTTTGGCTAATGCTCAATCTCAAATTCTCACCGTCGATCAAGACCACGACGCCAAATCCGTGTTGGATAAAACCAATGTAGAGGTCCAAAAGATCCTGGACGCTTATTGGACCACACATTAGTTTAAATAAAAACCGTACTGGGGATAAGGCTAAATCCTTATCCCCAGTAAGCATTCGGTAGATAAGGAGATCTCATGTTGAAACATTCTCGCTTAAGCCTCCGCCGGCGGGAAGCGCTGACTGGATATTTGTACATCAGCCCTTGGATTGTTGGTTTCCTTATCTTTACCATCGGTCCAATGTTTGCATCCCTATATTACTCATTCACAGATTATGACATCATAAGCCCTCCTGTATGGAATAATTTTGCGAATTATAAGAAGATCTTCTCTGGCATTTTCGAAGCATTACTCACGCATGACTCCGGAAAATTAGGCGATCCAATATTCTGGCAGTCATTGAAGGTAACCCTTACTTATGCGGTCATGGCTCTACCGCTGGGTTTGATTGTGGGTTTCTTCCTGGCAGTGTTGCTCAACCAGAAAATTCCCTTTGTGAATCTCTGGCGAACCGTCTACTTTCTCCCTTCGGTGATTGCTGGGGTGGCAGTGGCATTATTATGGTCACGCATTTTTAACCCACGTGTCGGCATCCTGAATCCAATTATTGAAGCAATTTTTCATGTCAAAGGGCCTGGATGGCTCGGTGATCCGAAGTGGGCTGTTCCAGCCTTGGTGGTCATGGGGTTGTGGGGCGTTGGCGGAGGCATGATCATTTATCTCGCAGGGCTACAGGGAGTACCTACCGACTTTTATGATGCCGCCAAGGTAGACGGCGCGAACCTCTATCAACGCTTTATTCACATCACCTTACCCATGATGACCCCCGTCATCTTCTATAATCTGGTGCTGGGAATGATCGGAACCTTCCAATACTTTACCGAGGTTTACGTCATCACCAACGGAGAAGGTGGACCAGTGCGTTCTACGCTATTCTATAACCTATACCTCTATCAAAATGCTTTCAGATACAACCATATGGGATACGCTGCAACCATGGCCTGGATTCTGTTCATCATCGTTCTGGTTCTTACATTGTTGGTTTTTCGTTCTTCAGATATCTGGGTTTACTACGAAGGTGAGTTGAAAGGTAGGGAATAATATGGCAGAGACAAGTCATACTATCCCGTTATCTCGGTTGACTATGGGATACAAAGCTCAGGAATCCTTTATAAAATTTATGGGCACCTTGCTCCTGGCGATTGGCGCGGTCGCTATACTCATCCCCTTCTTGTTTATGTTTTCATTGGCACTAAAGGATGCCACTCAGGTACGCAGCGATCCCCTCTCCCTGATTCCGCGTTCTCCCATCACCGCCGATGTGAATGGAGAGACTTTACCCCTCTATAATGTGAATATCGATGGGACTAGCCACCAGATGGCATTGCTCAAGAACGCTCCGGGGAAAAAGGGCGTATTTGTCGACCCTGTAAATCCGCAGCAGACGTATACCTTACTCCTGGCAGGCCAGAAACCACTTTATAGAATTGAGATCCATCCGGAAAACTTTCGCCTTGCTCTAACAAGCCAGCCGTTTGGTACGTACTTTCTGAATACTATGACGGTCACCATCGTTGGTGGGTTTGGCATGCTCCTCTCTTGCACATTTGTTGCATATGGGTTCTCACGCTTCAGAGCACGTTGGTTGAATGTCCTATTTTTAGTACTACTCTCAACCGTCATGCTGCCCAGTCAGGTGCGGCTGATCCCAATCTATGTCCTTTTCCAGAAAATTGGCTGGATCAACACCCTTCTACCATTGATCGTGCCAGCTTTTTTTGCCAATGCCTACGATGTTTTCATGCTCCGGCAGTTTTTTATGACCATCCCGTTCGAGCTGGATGATCAAGCCAAAATCGACGGTGCCAGTTCTATACAGACCATGTTTTATGTCATGCTGCCCCAGGCTCGTCCAGCTCTCATTGCAGTAGCAATTTTCCACTTTCTGTATGCCTGGAATGATTTCTACGAGCCTTTGATCTTCTTGCATACACAGGATCATTGGACCATGGCAGTCGGCTTGCAGACTTTTAATGCTCTTTATGCGATTAACACTCATTTGATCATGGCGGCTTCCATTGTGATGATCATTCCTCCTATCGTCCTTTTCTTCATGGCTCAAAAGGTATTCACCCAGGGTGTGGTCTTTCGCGGTTTTAAAGGCTAATCGAAGCACACAAAAGATCTGCCGGATTGGAAAGATCTCCTTGGCACTGAAACAAGAAAGGGTCTCAATCCAGTGAAGTTTTGTGAAATATTTAATTAAGGTCTCGTGATTATGATCAGGCTCGCCATCACTGGAGCAGGTTATATTTCAAAAATCCATGCAACCGCAGCATTATCCCTTTCCGATGTTGAGCTGACCGCTGTTGTGGATAGATATCATGCAACAGCTCGGTCTTTCGCAAAAGATTACCATCTCAACCGTTCCTATAATAATATTGATCACCTGCTGAAGGATGGTGGTATTGATGCCGTAGTTATCGGCACCCCCAATTATTTACATTTCCCTCAGGCAATTACTGCCCTGGAAAATGGTATTCACGTTTTGGTTGAAAAACCCATGGCAATGAATGCACACCAGGCGTACCAAATGTTGGAAGCCAGTCAAAAATCTGGAGCTATATTAATGGTCGCCCACTGCTGGCGGTTTGACCCCGAAGTAATCTGGTTGAAAAGCCAATCGGAAGCAGGACGGCTCGGTAAAATTATCCGCACCAAAGGGTATGGCGTGCATAAGCTCTGGGGGCCTTCGGGTTGGTTCACTCATAAAAAGCTTGCTGGAGGAGGTGCAATGGCAGATGTGGGGATTCACGCTCTTGACACGGCACGTTTCTTGCTTGGGGATCCCAAACCAGAGTCTGTCTATGCCCGTATTGGCACGTATTACA
>JBAPSY010000149.1:0-62190 GCA_049281855.1 Anaerolineales bacterium | reverse complement strand
GACCTATGCTGATTTGGCCTCAGTCATCGATACAGCTGAATTGGCTGGCGAGCGAGCTTTTGATGCAATTCTGTCACAATTCGGTCCGCCTTCACTACCAATTCCCATAATCGGTGAGTAATTACATCAAGGAGCGTTCTTTGCGACGCAGTATCGAGGGCGATTTATACCCGAAGCGTCGCGAGCTTTTTTTGCGAGCGATGAAGAGTGTTCTTGACGAGCGATTCAAGGACGCTCTATGTCCGCAGACTCACGAACGTTCTTGGTGAGTGAGAAAAGCTGCCCTTTGCTGGTCGAGACGACCTTAATTGTTATTTGGTTTCTGAAGGTCATGAATTGAATGGTATTGAATTTTTCGAAACAATCATTCTCCTCCATGACATAAAATCACTCCCCAAAACGCATTATAATTGGCGGGTATTTTTCATATACAGGAGAACTTCATGCCAAAACAATTTGACGAACTTAAAACCCGCCTGATGGAAGTCTCAGACCTTGAAAACGCCAGCCTGCTCCTAGACTGGGACCAGTCAACCTACATGCCACCTGGGGGTGCCTCTTCCCGCGGTCGGCAGATTGCCCTGCTTGCCAAACTCGCTCACGAAAAGTCTATCGATCCTGTCATTGGCAAGCTTTTAGACGAGCTTCAGCCTTATGAGGAAAGTCTGCCGTACGATTCCGACGAGGCCTCGCTTATCCGCGTGGCACGCCGGGATTAT
The DNA here is from genome assembly GCA_049281855.1 of Anaerolineales bacterium. Classification (GTDB taxonomy): domain Bacteria; phylum Chloroflexota; class Anaerolineae; order Anaerolineales; family UBA4823; genus FEB-25. The sequence goes on along the minus strand of JBAPSY010000149.1, from coordinate 61,471 downwards.
GAACGTGCCATCAAGGTCCCACCCCAATTCATCGCCGAGATGCACCAGCACTTCTCCAATTCCTACAACACCTGGGTGACTGCCCGTCCAGACAACAACTTCAAAGCTCTCGAGCCACTCCTGGAACGGGGTGTCGATATCTCCCACCGCCTGGCTGACTTCTTCCCTGGTTATGAGCACCTCGCCGACCCATTGATCGACTATGCCGATTATGGCATGAAGACCACCTTCTTGCGCAGTCTGTTCGCCCAGCTTCGCCGTGAACTGATCCCCATCGTCCAGGCCATCACCTCCCAACCTCCCGCCGATGACTCCTGTATCAAGCAGCACTACCCTCAAGCCGAGCAGCTGGCATTCGGTCTGGATGTAATCAAGCAGCTCGGATTTGATTTTAATCGTGGTCGCCAGGATTTGACCCTCCACCCATTCATGACCAAGTTCTCGCTGGGTGACGTCCGCATCACCACCCGTGTCGATGAGAATGACCTGAGTTGGTGCCTGTTCAGCACCATCCATGAATCCGGGCACGCCATGTACGAGCAGGGTATCCGCATGGATCTGGATGGCACCCCATTGGCTCAAGGAACCTCAGCTGGGGTACACGAGAGCCAGTCACGTACCTGGGAAAATCTGGTCGGGCGCAGTCGCGGCTTTTGGGAGTACTTCTACCCCAAGCTGCAAGCTAGGTTCCCGAGCCAGCTGAATAATGTTTCACTGGAAACATTCTACCGGGCTGTTAACAAGGTTCAGCGCTCGCTCATTCGCACCGAAGCAGATGAGGTGACTTACAACCTGCACGTGATGATCCGTTTTGATATCGAGCTCGCCTTGCTGGAAGGTAACCTGTTGGTCCGTGACCTGCCCGAGTATTGGCATGTACGCTATAACGCCGATATGGGCCTCCGTGCTCCAGATGACCGGGACGGTGTCATGCAGGACGTTCATTGGTTCAGCGGGCTGATTGGCGGCTCCTTCCAGGGTTACACGCTGGGTAACATCATTGGTGGACTGTTCTACGCTCAAGCCCTCAAAGCTCACCCTGAAATCCCCGCTCAGATGGCTCAGGGCAAGTTTGATACCTTGCGTAACTGGCTGGTGGAAAACGTTTACCAGCACGGTCGTAAGTTCACCGCCAACGAGCTGATCCAGAGAGTTACCGGTGGTCCGCTCACCATCGAGCCGTATCTTGCCTATCTCAAGACCAAGTATGGTGAGTTGTATCAGTTATAAATAAAAAAGGACCTCACAGGCTTGCATGACCTGTGAGGTCGGATATTTTCCAATTATTGCTCAGGGAACCAATCCCAGAACCAGTACACCAGTCCCTGCCACTTACCCCAGCGTTCAAAGGTGGATAGCACCTGTTTCGGAGCGACCTTCTCACCCCCAAAGAATTCGTTGGATACAACCTTCAAAGCCCATGAATCCACCGGCACGTAATCGTAGCGCCCAAGCAGCATGAGCAGGTTAGCCGCTGCATACCCGCCCACCCCCTTGATGCCCATCAGTTCCTTGCGCAGCTCTATGGTGGGCAAAGCGCTGGTCTTGAGGGCTTCCAGGTCCAGCTCACCCGATGCAGCCCTTTGCGCAAGCTCATTCACATACGGGGCTCGGTAACCCATCCTGCACTCCTCGCGCAAGGTCAGCTCGTCCACCTGGGCCAGGCGTGCTGGTGTGGGGAAGGCATGCAGCTCAGGCTCGCAAGGCAGGGTTTCGCCATAACGAGTGGTCAGTTCTCGGCACATGCGCAAGGTATGTTGCCACAGCGTGTTGGTGGTTAATATCGTGCGGATAACATCCTCGAACAGGGTCGGCGAGCGCAACACCCTGCCCGCCTGGCGGTCGACCATCTTAGCCAGTTTGGGTTCCTGACGTGCCAGGGCATAGAATTCAGTGAAATCCTGTTCCAGGTCAAGCATCCAGGTGATGGTCTGGTTCATTTCTATCTGCTCAGCTTCAGTAAGTAACTCGGTTGCGTCCACCCGCAGGTCTGAACTGATGGAGTGCACCTCGAAGCGCACTACCTTGCCCGTGCTCAGCCGGATAATGTAGGAGAGACCGTGATCGGGTGTTTCGGCAAATGGTGGCATCTGGATCCAGCCGTGCGAGCGCACCACAGCTGGCAGGTTGAAGGAGTTGGGGTGTGTGAGGGTGAAAGTCATGGTGGATTCCATAGGATGTTAAGCTGATTATTGACTTGTTTCTGGATCAACGTTCCAATTTTCTGGGTTGGCGAGGATGTAACCGGCAATGTCTTCCAATTCTAACTGGTTTCGAATGATATGTTCATAATAATTCCTTTGCCAGACAGGCAAACCGGGAGTCGAACGGAAAAGATTTATTTGTTTTGCTGAAATAGTTTTAAATGCACCAATTAATTCCCCCAGCGGTTTTATTTTGTTGATTTCTGTAAGGGCGGGTCGCGACCCGCCCTTACAGAAATCATCCAATTCAATGATCCGTAATATGCCGTGAAAATGATTAGGCATCACGATGTATGGATCTAAAATGACATATGGATATCTCGCGGGTAACCACTCCCACGCATGGGCAACAATTAGGCCGAATTGGTTCAACTTCATCTCCCCCTCCACCACCTCACCAAACATCCTTACACGGTGATATGTCACCACGGTCACGAAATACACACCTGGTGAGGAATAATCAAACTCTTCCAACCGGATCGATCGTCTATGGTGCTGGTTTGGATCATCTGGCATTTTGGTATTTTACGGTCTAACCCAATGCGATGATCTCTTGCTTTTGCTTCTCCGATAAAATGCAAAATTCCGTATTCTCTTTCCCCGTATCTCGGTCCTCTACGATCAAAATCGACGCATCCCTGCTGAGTACAACGGTATGCCAGACGTCCTGCTTCACGTTATACAATATATCGTTCTCCATCACCTGCGGGTACACCCCCTCCACCACCCCATCCTTACCTCCCAGGATGAGCGTTGCCTGCCCTTCCAATAATACGAACACCTCATCTGTCTGGGTGTGGCGCTCCATCGCATTGATCTGCTCTGGCTGCAAAGCTTTCTCCCATCTCAGGATTGCCACGCGCCAATCACCAAAATGGATCAGGGATTGGTAACCCTCGCCCTTATATTCTCTAACCTCAAGCAAACTCTCATCCATGTTGACTTCCCTTCATTTCCCCAGCCAGACTTCCACTTGTAGCTCTCTTTGTGGCTCATCCAACACCACCAGGTTGCCCTCATTCTGCACACCATCCACATCAACCCTCGTCACACCCCTGCTGACGTGCTGCGGGTTATGCACTGTGATATGCAGCCTGCTGCCCCTGAAGCTGCGTTCTACCGAAAATCCATTCCACTCTGGAGGGATACATGGGTCAATCCGCAAACCATCGAATTCTGGACGGATGCCAAGGATCCATTGGGTGATTGCCAGGTAATTCCAGGCTGCTGTGCCGGTCAGCCAGGAATTCTTCGCTTCACCATAGGTGGGTGCTTCACGCCCTGCGATCATTTGGGCATATACATACGGCTCACAGCGATGCACCTCGCTGATCTCCTCGCGCTTGGATGGGTTGATGCGCAGGTAATAATCATGGGCGGCAGCACCATTTCCCAACTTGGCCTCGGCAATCATGATCCACGGGTTGGTGTGGCAAAAAACACTCCCATTCTCCTTATACCCGGGAGGGTAAGACGAGATCTCTCCTAGGTTCAGGTAGTAATGTGAATATCCCGGTTGGTGGAGCATGATGCCGTGCGGCGTCGCCAACCTCTCTGCCACTGAATCAAGCGCTATCCTGGCTCTGCCATCCATGATTCCCAGGCCGGCCATGACGCATATACCCTGTGGCTCAATGAAGATCTGCCCCTCTGCGCACTCGCTTGACCCAACCGGGACACCAAAATCGTCATATGCTCGACGGAACCAGGCACCATCCCAACCCGACTCCCACACCGTTTTTTCCATTTGCGTGATTGCCTGGTTGAACACCTGGGATGCCTGTTCACCATCCCTCCTGTGTGCAATCTTCACCATATCCTGGGCTGCCTGGATGAACAGCCCGGCGATAAACACGCTCTCAGCTACCTTGCCTTCCTTATTCGTCGTAGTTTGAAAGGATTGCCCTGGCGAGTCTGAGAAGCAGTTCAGGTTCAGGCAGTCGTTCCAATCGGCACGCCCGATCAATGGCAACCCATGGGGACCCAACCGGTCGAGTGTGTATTGTATGCTGCGTTGCAAATGACCATACAGACTTTCCTCGCTGCCTGGGAGGTTATCAAATAAAACTGGTTCATCCAGGATGCTCCAATCGCCCGTCTCCTGAATATAAGCCGAAACCGACAACACCAGCCACAGCGGGTCGTCATTAAAGCCCGTCCCGACCTCGTTGTTGCCGCGCTTGGTCAGCGGCTGGTACTGGTGGTACGCCCCACCCGAGGGGAGCTGGGTGGCTGCTAGGTCGAGGATACGCTGGCGGGCTCGCTCGGGCATCAGGTGCATGAACCCAAGCAGGTCCTGGTTGGAGTCGCGAAAGCCCATCCCACGCCCAATACCTGACTCAAAATAAGACGCCGAACGCGAGAAGTTGAACGTTGCCATTAACTGGTACACGTTCCAGGTGTTCACCATGCGGTTGGTGTGGATATCCGGCGTGTTCACCTGAAGTGTATCCAGTAGTCCATGCCAGTAAACCTGCAACTTTTCGAAAGCTACCTGTACTTCATTTGGATTCTTGTACCTTTGAATAATGGGCACGACGGTGCGCTTGTTGATCGTTTGTGTCGCCGCAGGGTCGAACTTCGCCTCCACCGGGTTTTCGTGGTAACCGAGTATGAAGATGATCGTCTTCTGCTCTCCGTCACTCAGATGCACCTTGATGTGCTGTGCTCCAATGGGCTGCCAGCCTCGAGCGATGGAATTGCTCAGTGCTCCGCGTTCGATCCCCACAGGTGAATCCCAGCCACGGTAAGCTCCAAGAAATGCCTCCCGGTTGGTATCGAAGCCTTCCAGCTGCTCCGAGCAGGCGAAGAAGGCAAAATGGTCCCGACGCTCGCGGTACTCTGTCTTATGGTAGATCACTTCATCAACAACTTCCACTTCACCCACCGAATAATTGCGTTGGAAGTTGGTGGCATCGTCCATGGCATCCCACAGACAAAACTCGACCGTGGCGAAGACGGATAGACTGGCTTCATGAGAGCGCTGATTGGTAAGCGTCAGTTCCCAGATTTCCAGGTTTTCGCCGAGTGGGATGAAATATCGAGTTTGAGCCTTGATCCCCGAGTAGATGGATTGTATTGTCGTGTAGCCCATCCCATGGCGGCACTCATATTCATTCAGTGGGGTGCGGGTAGGTTGCCAGGTGTGTGACCAGTAATGGGGAGGGGAGGTGGCATCATCGCGCAAATAGATGTAACGCCCACCTGAATCTAACGGAGCATTGTTATAGCGGTAACGTGTCAGACGCCTCAGCCGAGCATCTTTGTAGAATGAGTATCCCCCGGCTGTATTGGAAATGATACCAAAATACGATTCGCAACCCAGGTAGTTGATCCATGGTAGGGGTGTGTCTGGTCTTGTAATTACATATTCATTATGGGTATCGTCAAAATAGCCAAACCGCATTGTGCCCTCTGCAAGATTATATTTCTACTCCAAGATCAATAATTTCACGTCATTTTCCAGCTTGCTTCCACGGAACATGGTGGCAGGCTGGTTATTAATCAGCTTTATAAACCTTGGCGAGTAATCCATCCACCATGCCTTCAGGCGGTGTTGTCAGGACTCCGCCCAGGAAGTGGAGTAGATCCGATAAAGGCATGTCCATCAAAAAGCCCACATGATCCATCCCGGCCTCCTTGCCTTCGCCCTCACCAAAGATGGCCTGCATCTGGGTTGTTATTTGTTGAAAGAGCGGAGCGGACACATGCTTGCCTCGCGGATCCGCCATCCAGTCGCGAAGGGTTGATTCGCGGTTCAGGATTGAGGGCAACTCAAGGGTAGATTGTAGGGTAACTGTCTGGACGTAACGAATGTCTGCAGATGAAGCCCCGATCAGGATGTCGAACTCCCCGTCCTCGGTAATCCACTGTTTGTAAGCCGGGTGGTAATAGGCGAAAGCGCGGAGATCTAGCGCCAGGGTTACGGTCTTGGTTTCGCCGGGTTGGAGCTCAACCTTGGCGAAGCCCTTAAGCTCCTTGGGCGGGCGGACTAATCCTGATTGGTGATCGTGCACATACACCTGGACTACTTCCTTGCCGGTCACCTTGCCGGTATTGGTCACGTCCACAGAAACCTTCAGGCCATCCACATCCCTGAAGGTTGCTGCTGAAACTTTGGGGTTTTTGTAAATGAAAGTGGTATAACTCATCCCATAACCAAAGGGGAATTGCACTGGGATCTCTTTGGCATCATAATAACGATAGCCAATGAAGATGCCCTCGCCGTAGCGCACCTCACCGTATCCTCCAGGGAAGTTGAGGTGAGCGGGTGTATCTACCAGCTGATGCGGGAAGGTCTCCGCCAGCTTGCCGGAAGGGTTGACCGTTCCAAAAAGCACATCGGCAATTGCCCCTCCACCAGCCTGTCCCATCATCCAGGCCTCAAGGACAGCCGCTGTACCGTCAATCCATTCGCTCATCACTACTGGAGCGCCATTATTTAGGATGACGATTGTCTTGGGCTGGACTGCGGTGACGGCTTTGATCAACGCAACTTGCTGCGGGGTCAGGTCGAGGTCAGGCCGGTCGTAACCTTCCGACTCTTTGGTCGCTGGTAGTGCAAGATAAAGCAAGGCCACATCGGCGGAGCGGGCATTTTTAACCGCCGTCTCGATCAGTACCTGTTTGAAAGTGTCATCTGCCGTATAGCCCTCGGTATAGCTCAGCTTGGCATCCCCAGCTAATTTTTCTAGCTCGAAAAAGGGGTTATCCACCTGGGTTGGGTTGACATGTGAGCTGCCTCCGCCCTCGATGTACGCCTCTTTGGCAGCCCGACCGATGACAGCAATGTGCCGCTGCCCCTGCAAAGGTAGAATACCGTCGTTTTTAAGCAGGACCATGCCTTCCGCAGCAATCCGACGTGCCAGGGCATGGTGTGCAGCAGTGTTAAACGAACCACCTTTGGACGTCTCGGCGGCTTTGAAGACGATGCCCAGGATCCTGCGTACCGCCTCATCCAGCATAGATTCGTCCAAAGTGCCAGAACGGATGGCGTCAACAACCGCCTTTACCCGACGTTCCCTTGGGCCAGGCATTTCCAAGTCCAGGCCACCTTTCAAGGCGGCCACCCGGTCGTGTACAGCGCCCCAGTCGGATACAACAAAGCCCTCGAAGCCCCACTCGTCCTTGAGGATATCCACCAGCAGCCTGTGATTCTCGGAGCAGTAAGTACCATTAAGCTTGTTATATGCGCACATCACCGTCCAAGGTTTGCCTTTTTTGACCGCGGTCTCGAAGGCAGGCAGGTAAATCTCACGCAGAGTACGTTCATCCACATCGGAGTTGATGCGGAGACGTTGGGTTTCCTGGTTGTTGGTGGCGAAATGTTTGAGGGAAGTGCCTACACCTTTGCTTTGCACGCCGCTGATAAAGCTGGTGGCCATCTGCCCAGCAAGGTAGGGGTCTTCGGAATAATACTCGAAATTACGCCCGCCCAGCGGGGTGCGTTTCATGTTTGTCCCGGGACCGAGGATTACATCTACCTTCAAAGCAATGCACTCCTCTCCTAGTGCCTGCCCCAATGCATGAATTAAATCTACGTCCCAGGTGGAAGCCATACACGAGGCGGTCGGGAAGCATGTGGCGGGCACACTTTTCGCGATAAAGTCGTTTACATCTGCCAACCGTCGCACGCCGTGTGGTCCATCTGAAACAGTTAATTCTGGCAATCCCAGATGTTCGATTGGAGTTGTCGTCCATGGACTAGCTCCAGTACACAGTGCGGCTTTTTCTTCCAGCGACATTTTTTTAATTAAATCTGTATTTTTTGTCATGGCTCAATCCATTCTGGAGCCCCCATCTTAAGGAGGGAGGTAAGTGTTGAAATCAGCTATGTGATGTGTCAATTAACATTTGATAATTCAAAGAACTCTAACTGCAGCGCTGTGTGAATAAGAGTCATAAACAGAACGAAGGCGAAATTCTTGTTGAGCCCGGTTCAAAGTCCAACCAGGAGGCAGTGGACAGGAAATCCGGACTGTCCGACCAGGAGGTATGTTAAAGTAGTTATCACTAAAGATAACATCAACTCCCACCAGAGATACCTCCACAAGGAGTGCTAGAGAATTGGAAGTCAGTTCAATGATCAATTGACTCCTCTCATCAAGCAGTGTTACAGCCACAGCCGGGTCAGTCAGGGATAAGTGTTTGATTGGGGCGAAGGTCGCAGTTTGTCGGGTCACAAACTGGTCTCCTTGCCATAGTTCGGCGATAAAAACCAGCTTGCGGATATTTTCATCAGAGATGTGTTTAGAAAAGTCTAGCTTGCACACCTCGGTGGCAGCTTGCGGGGCCGCCTTGACCGGTGCTTGTCCCGAGGTCAGGACCTCTCCAGCGAGTGTCTCTAAAGACCAGTTAACGGTCCCTTCCCAGGGCTCTAGCATGTCATTCGAGACATAAACCCCCTGTACAGGCGGCTTGTCTTCGATGGAAAGCATCAGGGGTGCATAGAAGCGGCGTGCTGCGTAATGCAGCGCTTTCCAACGCCCAAAGTAATCCAGGCTGGACCAGGAGGCAACTGGCCAGCAATCATTGAGCTGCCAGTATAAGGTCCCCGCCACGCGATCAGGATGGCGCCGCCAGTGTTCCACACCGTAACGGATGCCTTCCGCCTGGAGCGCCATGCTCAGGTAGACCAGCGAGTCAAAATCCTTAGGTAACCGGAATGTGTCCAGCATTTGTCCGACCATTATAGAGTTTCCGCTGGCATTCTTCTGGTGCTGCTCCATGATGTAGGAGGTCATATTCCAATCCACCTCGTCTGCGTAGGTGCGGATGGTCGCCAGGGGTGGCAGTGCCTGGAAGCCAAACTCGCTCATGAAACGCGGATATTGGTCGCGATATGAAGTAAAAGGTTTCCGCCCATGCCAGACGTCCCAGTAATGCGAGTCTCCCTGGCGCTGACCATTCGGATCGACGAAGGGAGCATCGGAGGAGGGTGAGCTCGGCCAATAAGCATGATCGGGATCCTCAGCTAGGCACCATTCTGGCAGTGTGTGGTGGAAAAACCGGTCATAGGCAGTCTTCAATTCCTCCAGCTCAGGCCGTTTCCAGTTCCAGTCCACCCAACCCCATTCCATTTCGTTGTTACCGCACCACAGCGCCAGGCAGGCGCGATGGCGCAGTCGGCGAAGATTCTCGACCACTTCTACTCTGACATTTTCCAGGAAGTTGGGGTCATCCAACGGGTAAACACTGCAAGAGAAGATGAATTCCTGCCAGACCAGGATACCATAACGATCGCAGAGATCGAAAAAGCGCTCTTCTTCAAAGATTCCACCGCCCCACACGCGCAGCATATTCTGGTGTGTCGCAGCCGCGGCGCGAATGAGACCTTCCAGGTACTCATCCGTAATCCGGGTGGGGAAGGAATCAGCTGGGATCCAATTAGAGCCTTTGGCGAAGATTGGGATGCCGTTAACCACAAAAACGAAGGAGCGTCCCCATGAGTCTTGTTTTTGGCGCAATTCAATTGTACGCAATCCAATTTGATAGTTTTGCCGATCCAGCGCCTCCACTATGGTAGCCTCCTTGTGCATGAGCGAGACTTCCACCTGATAGAGTGGTTGCCTACCGTAGCCATTGGGCCACCAAAGCTCAGATTTGGGGATTGGCACTTTCACAGTCACTTCATTGCTGGAATTTATAGCTGCTTTTTTTTCAAGGATCTCGCCATCTGGTGTTGTGATGCGTATAGCCGTCGCGAGTGGTGTCTCGCCCCAATGCTCGATGGCAACCTGAACCTCGACCGTTACCTTTTCACGGGTGTGATTCTGGCGAATATGAACCTCAGAGAGACGCGCCTCAGTGTAGCCCTCCAGGCGAATATCCTTCCAGATTCCAATCGGCGGAAGCTGCGGACCCCAGTCCCAGCCAAATTGATACGGTGCCTTGCGCAAATGGGGACCACCGGGGATCGCTTGGGAGACGCCCGGTAGAGGACAAAGGGCTTGCTTTTCCGCCCCATATTTCACCGGTGAAGCGAAGGTAATCGTTAAGTCATTCGTGCTTTTTGTGTTTAAAATGGATTTGACTTCCCACTGATACCGGCGGAACATGTTGTCTGTGTGACCCAGCTCATGACCGTTGAGAACGACCGTTGCCAGGGTGTCCAACCCCTCACACACCAAAAATATTTTTTCTTCGATTAATAATTCAGCTGAACAACTGAAACTATGCCGGTACACCCAATCAGACGCTGCAATCCACTGGACGCGCTTCTCATTATCCGCTGCAAAGGGATCCGGAATGCATCCATTCGCCAGGAGGTCTGTGTGGGCGCCGCCAGGCACTTTCGCTGGTAGCCATTCCGTAGCATTTACATGACGGAATTGCCAATCACCAGTTAAGGATTGAAAATGCATTCGAATAATATCCTTTCACAGTCCGCAGTAAGATTACAGGTATATCCAGTTCTGTATTCAAAACACAATGATATTTCACTTGTTTCTAAACTTAGGTGGAACACTCAACAGTTGAGAGATCCCATGGTTCATGGATCTTTGGAACATCACTGATCAACCGTTTCGTATAAGGCTTTCTTGGAGTCAGAATCACCTCGTCAGCGCTTCCGCTCTCAACGAATTCTCCATGCTCCATGATATATACTTTGTCAGAAACAAAATATGCCAGGCCAATATCATGGGTGATGAAAATGACCGTCATCCCGGTTTCGATACGCAATTGCATCAACATATCCAGGATGGTGGCGCGAGAACAAGCATCGATCATCGAAGTAGGTTCATCAGCCAGCAGGATCTTAGGCTTCAGTAGAAATATGCGTGCGATCATTAAGCGCTGCATCTGTCCACCGGATAGCTCGAAAGGATACTTATTCGTCAATTCCTCGTACTTCAAGTTGACAAAGCTGCACGCTTCTGTCATCAGCTCTACTTTTTTCGCACGTGGAAGATTTCGACCACCGCGCATGCGTATACAATCCAAAAGCACGGCATCGATCTTGTTAAATATGTTATATGAAGAGTATGGATCTTGAAAGATCGCCTGAATATTTTTCCAATATTCACGTCGTTTCTTATTCGTACGGATATCGCGCTTTTTCCCCTGGAAGTAAATCTCTCCCTCAGAAACACTAATTAACCCCAAAAGCATCTTCGCTAATGTGGTCTTTCCACTGCCCGATTCCCCAACGATCGAGACGACTTCACCCTCGTAGAGATTGATATCCACATGATCAACGGCGAGCGTTTTCGTGCGGCCAAACCCAAATACCTTGGTAAGTCCTGAGGCGCTCAGGATTATTTTTTTATCATCGAGCATGTTGTTCGGCCTCCATTCTATAAGCCTCCCGCAGTTCTCTTTCCGGTATGATACAGCGGTAAGCGCGGCCGCCTTCAAGTTCACGAAGATTCACAGAGGCCATGCATTCATTCCGGGTGTATTTGCAACGTGGTGCAAACCGGCAGCCAGGCGGTGGGTTTTTGAGATTAGGGGGTACCCCAGGAATGGCAGCCAGCTTAACATCCCGCAGACCTTGTTCAGGTACAATAATTGAGCCCATGAGACCTTTGGAATAGGGATGGAGTGGGTCAAACACGGCTTCCTTTGCAGTGGCCTTCTCTACGATCTGCCCTGCGTACATAACCATAATATCATCCGTGACGTTGTAAAGCAGCGGAAGCTCATGCGTAATAAAGATCATTGATTTGATGAAACCATCTTTCATCAAGTCTTTCAGCATCTTGATCACCATCTTCTGTGAAGTGACATCGAGTGCGGAGGAAGGCTCATCCGCAATTAGCACTTTTGGAAAAAGGATCACAGATGTTGCGATCACCGTGCGCTGTTTCATGCCACCCGAAAGTTCGACAGGGTATTTTTGCAGTACTTCCACTGGAAGCCCTAAGATACTACAGCATTCACAGGCAAGCTCATAAATCTCTTTCTTGGTTTTGTACTCATCATGTGCTTGATATACATCCTCAATAAAGTTGATGATCTTCCGGGTGGGGTTGAGGGCGTTCATCGCCGATTGGGGGATATAGGAAATCTCCGTCCCCAATATCGATTTCCGAACGATATCCGGGTCCATCCCCGAAATAATTTTGCCGTCGATGATAATCTCGCCACTCGTATAGTGCAGCGGGGCGAAGTAATAACCCATCAGGCTGAGCGCCAGCGTCGACTTTCCGCATCCGGATTCTCCCGCTATTCCCAGCGACTTCCCTTCTTCGACCTTCAGAGAAACATGGTCAACCGCGTAAATATCTTCCCGAAACCGGGTGATGTATTTTGTGGTTAATTCTTTGACCTCTAACATTACATTTGACATTTCAATCACCTAGTCTCGTAATGCCGGATTGAATACCTGGTCGAGACCTGTATTCATTAAATTCATCGAAAATGTAATTAGAGCTATGACTACGATCACAGGGAAATACGCCCACCATTTTCCGAGTATTTGTGCCTGGTAGATCATCGCCCAGTTCATCATCAAGCCCAAAGTTGGCACGTCAGTCGTTCGTGGTCCCAACCCAAGGATCGATAACCCAGCCTCCGTCAGGATACCCGAGGAAATCTGCAAAATAAAAGCCATAACCACATAAGAAGCAATGTAAGGCAGAATATCCGCAATGATGATATGAATGACGGAGTGCCCGGATAGTTTCGACAGGTTGACATGGTCGCGATTACGCAGGCTGATTACTTGTGCCCGTACTGCACGCGTCGTCCAGAACCAGGAGGTGAACCCGATCACCACCGCGATCGTGAATGCACCACGGTGTTCCTGCCCGATGCTGAATGAAATCAAGATCAACAATATAAAGGGGGGTATGACGGTAAAGATGTTGGTGATGAACATGATGATATCATCCATCAAACCACCAACATAGCCTGCCAGCAATCCTAATGATAAACCGATTAATGTCGCGACTGTCCCGGCGAAAAGACCGATCTGGAGCGATACAGTAGTGGCCTTAACCAGCTCTGCCAGCACCTCCCGGCCGAAGTTATCCGTCCCAAGTGGCAGCACGCGGACGTTCGCAACCTGGCTGATATTCACATAATCAGATTGTGCAACTGAACCTGTCGCCTCCAAGGCACCCGTTTCCGAGTTTTTTGCTGCAATGGTCACCCCCTCGGTGGATAAAATTCCTTCAAGTGAAATATTGAGCCTTTGAAAATATCTTTGCTTCGCTAAAGTCATTCCTGGAACGCTGAGATTGGGGTTGTAATTGTTCGCCCACAGATCCAAAAGATTTTTGGTATCCGTGATACTGATTTCATTTTCAGGAATTCCATCTGCCACAAGCCATTCTTTAATCGCCTGGCGGTCTTCCACGCTCAGCTTGCTGGTAATTCGCTTGGCAGCGGCCTCGCTCAGATTAAGAATATATTTTGTGGGTGAATTAATACTATCGTAAGTACTAACATAGATGCCAGGCGGGAAGAAGGTACCCTGGCTGATGATTTCTAGTGGAGGATATTTAAAGATTAGCGGATAAACGATCGTTGTAAGGAAAAGGGCCGTAAAAATGATAAACCCAAATATGAATTTGCCAGAGTGAAAAACTTGTTGAAGCGTATGTTTCATGACAGCCTCTCTCCCTAATCCGCCTGCGCCGCTTTTATGCGTGGGTCAATAAAACCATAAAGGATTTCGATGAGAAAGGTTGCAAATAGCACCATCAACGTGAGGATTAACGTTACTGCTGAGATCAGAGGATAATCTTGTCCCATCACGCCATTGAGCATGGTGTAACCAATCCCCGGGTAACTGAAGATGACCTCCGCCACCAGTGCGCCTCCGATCATGGTACCGATCGATAATGCCAGACCGGTTACTTGCGGGAGCATAGCATTACGGAATACATAGCCAATAATTTTTCGGTCCTTAATGCCCATGAAGCGGCTGTATTTTACATAATCCGCATTCAGCTCATAGATGGACATGGAGCGCATGCCGATCGCCTGGCCACCGATGGCTATCAACACGATGGACCAGAAAGGTAATTGGTAATGCACGATCACCGACCAGATAAATTTCCAGGTGAAAGCGGGCATCAGATCAAATCCATATCCACCTGAGGTGGGGAACCATTTCAAATAAACACCAAAAATCACCATTAAAATGACTGCCATGCCAAATGCGGGGAAATTACTCACAAAAATACTGATTGGCATGAGCACTTTATCAAACCCTTTTTTGAGATAAGCTGCTAAGGCACCCAGCGTGTTCCCGATCAGCCAGCCGACGATGATCGCCGGGAATTGCAAGGCTATTGTCCACCCGATGGAGGCTTTGATAACGTCTGCCACCGTTCTGGGATACGCGCTAAATGAGAAACCAAAATCGCCATGGGCTACATTTTTCAGGTAAATGAAGAACTGTTCGAGGATGGGTTTATTAGTGCCAAACAGCTCCGTGTATTGCTGATAAATCGCCTGGACCCCGGCCGTATTGGACTGGCCTTGGGCCATCCTTGCTACGATAGCAGCCACGGGGTCACCCGGCATTAAACGGGGCAGGAAGAAATTTAGAAAGAAGGCACACACGAAGGTGACTGTAAACCAAAGTACCTTGTTCAGAAAATATTTGCGGTATCCTTTCAACTTGACACCTCTATCAAACTATATAATAAACAGCCATGTCCCCAGAGTTTGCGGAACATGGCTGTTTTGTTCAGAAAGGGTTACGGATTAACTAACGTTAGGTTGTACAAGCCTGCGATACCCCAACCGTCAGTCAGATCCATCGGTGGGACGGGAGGGGTGGTACCATCACCCTCGTGAGGGAAGCCTGTCCACACACTCTCGTTCACAGTGTGGAACGACTGCGGACGGTACATGAGCGTGAAGGAGGGAACATCGGTCAGGTACATCGTGATCAATTCAGTATAGGTTGCCTTGATCTCAGCCGGATCGGTTAGCGCTGGGAGCTTTTTGATCAATGCGTCGACATCAGGATTGCTGTACTGGCCCCAGTTGCCGTTCCAGTTGACCGTATTGCCTACGAATTCAGAGCTCAACAGATGGCGGACACGTCCCCAAGGCTGGGTCGGGCCAGCGCCGTCTGACCACATCATGAAGATATCATAGCCCTCCACAGGAAGAGGGGTATCTGATTTGGTGACCACGGTCTGATAGACAGCCCATTCAGGGAAGTTGGTCACGATATCAATACCGATTTTCTTACCAGCGGCAGCTACTACTTCAATCGCCGCCTGCCAGTCAGACCAGCCATTGGGGCAGGTTGCTACATAGTGAAGCTCTTTCCCATTGAATTCGCGGTTGCCATCACCATTGGTATCCATGACACCGGCATCATCCAGCATCTTCTTGGCACCTTCGATGTCATTGCCAGCCCACTGCAGGGCTTTGACGGCATCGTGGTCATACAGCGCTTGCTCACCAGGGGTTGGATTCATCAACGAGCGTGGAACCTGATCAAAGGTAGCTGATTGGTTGGTCATAGCGTTGGCAATGATGGTGGGATAGTCAACTGCAATCGCGATCGCTTTACGGATCGCAACCTGGTCCAAACCGTTGGATAGCAGGTTGTAGTAAGCGGTTGGTAGGCTGGCGCCGATGTTATATGGCGGATCAGGAAGGTAGGTGGATACGGGCAGGGCATAGCTTAGCCACAAAACCTGAACATTGGAGTTAAACTGCTGGCTGACATCCACTTCGCCTTGTGCCAATGCCACCGACCCAGATGCGTTATCCTTAAAGATCGTATGCGCCAGGTATTTTGGAACCGGCAGCTTGCCAAACATGGAAGCGTCCTTGCCCCAGTAGTTGTCATCACGAATGAGGACAACCTTCGTATCGTCAGCGAAGAATTGGTGATAGGGGCCAGAGTAAACCACATCATCGGCAGGATCAGCTAAGAATGCAGTTGCATCCTCGCCGGTGCGTGCTTCTAATGTTTGCGTCCAGGCTTTCTGCATGACATAGGTGCTGCTCAGGTAAGCTTGGACCATCAGAGGATTGAGCGCTTTGCCATCCGCCAGTTTGGCCTTGACTATTACCGTCGATGGATCAACCGCTTCGACAGTATCGATATATTCTTTATAGTTATTACCAGCACTGGTTGAGTACTTGAGATTGGTAGCCCAGGTATAGGCAAAATCATCCGCGGTTATCGGGGTACCGTCGTTCCACTTTGCGGCAGCTTTGATCTTGAAGGTGATCTCGGTATGCGCATCATTCCACACAAAATCACCATCTGCCAGCAAAGGATACTGCTTGCCATCCAGCATATCATACAGATACGCGGTTTCGAACATGGTAACGCGCGAGTTGTCCCCGCCGGCAATAGCCATGGCATTATTCATGCTGGAGGAGTATGGATTCCAACCAACAACCGGACCCCACTGTTGACCATTGAAGTACAGGGTTTCCTTGCGTGGAAGCTCTGCAATAAATACTGGAACCTGGACCTCAACGGTTTGGATGACGGTCTGGGTTTCGATGACGGTCTGGGTTTCCTTGACCACCTGCGTCTGCACGACCGGCACTTCGACGGTCTGGATGATGGTCTGTGCTGTGGGTGTGGCGCAGGCACTGAGCACCATTCCCATTACCATCACCAGAGAGATTACTACGTATAAGCGTTTCATTGTCATTCTCCTTAGAATTTAGTTAGTTGATAAATATTGTTGGTCGATCGGATCTGTATTTTATTCGTGCGTGTCCACCTCCTTTTATTTGTAGGGCAAAAATAATCGTTTGGGTTCCGGGCAATATCGTAATTCATCTTATTACCTTGCCCTATAACCATTTTTCTGAGTTGCTCCACAGCTGTCACGAATGACCAGCTCTGTTTCCATAATGATGCGCCTTGAAGGCTTGATCCCATTTTCGATCAGGTCGATCAGGGTTACCACCGCTTGGGCACCAAATTGACTGATAGGTTGCCGGATGGTGGTGAGCTTAAAATCAGAAAGCGAGGCAACTGGCAGATCGTCAAAACCGACAAAAGCGATTTCAGTTGGGATGCGCAATCCCGCTTCTTTTGCAGCACGAATGGCACCAATTGCCATGGTGTCTGAGGCGGCAAAGATCGCCTCAGGCCTGGCGGGTAGAAGTTTTTTCATCGCAGAATAGCCGCTTTGCTCAGAGAAATCACCTTGTGCAATTAAAGCCTTGTCAACCGGCCAGCCCTGTTCGTCCAGGGCTTTTACGTAACCCTCCATTCGGTCGATGCCAACGGTGCTGTTCATTATTCCTGTGATTGTTCCGATCCGCTTGTAACCTAATTTGATGAGATGACATACCGCCTGGTAGGTAGCCTGAACATTATCCACATCGATATAGCTGACCCCACTGGCACTGAATGGACGCCCGGCAACAATCACCGGGAAATCTGAGCTGATCAGGCGGTTGATCAGTTTATCGCCTTTTTGTGCCGTCTGCACGATAATGCCATCCAGTAAGCCTTGCCGTGATACGAGTGGGAAAATGCGCTCTTCATCTTCCTTGGTTGCCAGGATGAATAATCCTAGTGTGAGGTTGTGCTGGTTGCATGCCTGTGCCACGCCTTGTGTCAGGCGTGGGAAATACGGGTCGGTGAAGAAGCTGCTCACCGTGCGGGGTAGTACCAGCCCGATCATCCGCGAACGCTGTGATGCCAGGCTGCGGGCAGCAGCGTGTGGGTGGTAGCCGGTGGTGAAAATGACCTGCTGTACCCGCTTGCGTGCACCATCGCTGACATTGGGATCATCATTCACCACCCTTGATACGGTGGAGCGTGATACTCCAGCCTGCTTGGCAATGTCTTCGAGTGTTAGGTTGGGCACGTATGGTCTCCGGTTTGAGGAGGGAGAAACATCTGCGATAATAATTGGGAGCGCTCCCAATATTGCTATTATACAGAACATTGCGCAAAGAGTCAACTACTTTGTGAAAATTAGTCCGAACTGGTAAAATAATTATTATTAAAATGTCATCGCAAGGTAGTGCATGGCTAGCAATGACAGACAAGTAAGTGTCGTGCGAGGAGGGCGGTCTTCGAACAACATTTATTTGTCATTGCGAGGAGGGCGGTCTTAGCCCGACGAAGCAATCTACAAATAACAAAACGTGTCGTTAAGCATCAAGATGCGAGTAGAATTATCTTATCCGTTGAAGATTGCTTCGTCAGAAGAGCACTGATTCGCAATGACATAAAAGGAGACCCACCCATGACCCAACCCTCGCTCCCCAACCTCCCCTGGGAAGATCGGCCACAAGGCTCTTCCGATATCGTGTGGCGCTACAGCCAAAACCCCATCATCCCTCGTAACTTCATCCCATCCTCTAACAGCATCTTCAACAGTGCGGTTGTACCTTTTCAGGGTCGTTTCGCGGGTGTCTTCCGCTGTGACAATAAAAAGCGCGAGATGAACTTGAACCGGGGCTTCTCATCCGATGGAATCCATTGGCAGTTAGATCACCAACCGATCGATTGGATCTACGATGATCCCGAGCTCAGCCACTTCCAGTATCGCTACGATCCCCGTGTAGTCTGGCTGGAAGACCGTTATTACATCACCTGGTGCAATGGCTATCATGGTCCGACCATCGGCATCGGTTACACCTTCGATTTCGAACAGTTTCACTTCCTCGAGAATGCCTTACTGCCGTTCAACCGCAATGGGGTGCTCTTCCCTCGCCGGATCAACGGCGAGTACGTCATGTTCAGCCGCCCGAGCGATAATGGACACACCCCCTTTGGTGATATCTACCTCAGCCGCAGCCCTGATCTGATCCATTGGGGCAAACACCGCTTCGTCATGGGGGTCAGGGGCGGGTGGGAGAGCACCAAGGTGGGCGCTGGTCCTGTTCCCATCGAGACCCACGAAGGTTGGCTTATGTTCTATCATGGCGTGTTAACTTCCTGTAATGGGTTCGTCTACAGCTTTGGCGCTGCCCTCCTGGATCTGGACCAGCCCTGGAAGGTCATCTATCGCAGCACATCTTACCTTCTCTCGCCCCAAACTTATTACGAGTGCGTTGGGGATGTGCCCAACGTGGCCTTCCCATGTGCTACGCTCTATGACCCACCCACTGGGCGCATCGCCATTTATTACGGTGGCGCCGATACGGTCACTGCTTTAGCATTTTGTAAGTTAAGTGAGGTACTGGAGTTTTTACAGCAAGAGGGCTAGCGGAATTACCCACAAGGGATTGAATAAACCCAAGAAAGCATATTCAATATTCCTGCATTCCAGATATTTAGCAATTGCGCTTTAATAATGGGAGATTGTTTGCTCATACTGGCTCAACATGCAGTACGCTAGACCGTTGTTCGCTTCTGCTTTGGCTACTAACCCCAGGCAATTTTGTAACTGCCCTATTGATCTGGCTTTCTCGAAGCATTTCATTGCGGTTTGAATTTCAAGGATATCTAGATATGCTTTTCCAATTGCTAATATCGATTCTCCTTGTGAGACCTGGTTTTTTCGGCTAACGTCATATAAGATATTTTCTGGTTCAACTTTCTGATGCAATAATACAGCATGGAGTTTGATAAGCTCCTGTTCAACGTTTTCCCAGGTCTGGAATCGCTGCATTGAATCAGTATTTAGGCACTTTGACAAAAATATCTTCAAAACATCGGGCAAATCCACCTCTCCGAGTCTTTTTATTGCTCCCCCTCTTATGTGCTGCTCAGCAATTGTCTTGAAATGTCTTCCACGAATTGTATAATTCCCGGTCAACATTTCAAGGCAGATACATCCTAATGAATAAATATCTGAACTTATCGAAATTCTTCTATTTCTCCATTGCTCAGGACTCATGTAAAAGGGTGTTCCCCCAAGTCTTAATCGAGTGCGATTGTCTTGAATGATAGTGCCGCTTAGATTTTCGAGAATGTTTGCTGGTACTGTTACAAGTCCGAAGTCGCTAATATGAGCGCTACTATCGGGACCAACATAGATATTTTCTGGTTTTAAATCGCAATGGATTAATTCCGGAATTTTCGTGGTGGCATATTTCATTCCCCGCGTTACTTCGAGCAATAGTTTAAGTGTTTGCTCAATGGTTACACCAACACCCCGTGTTAACCAGGATCGTAATGATGGATCCTTTTTTCCGGATAATGATGGCAACATCTCAAGAACAAGGTAAATCTCGTGTGATGTGGAGTCGTACTCAGTGCGATAAGCTTGGACGATATTTGGATGCCAACCAATTTCAACCCATACCGCCGCTTCGTGCAAGAATTGGGCTCGTATATTTTTATCAGATAAATATTGAGATTTGAAGGTTTTTAATGCTACTGAAAAATCATCTTGCTCAGTATCATCGCACAGATAGATTACACCCAGCCCACCGAAAATTGTTTTATTGACTTTATATCGGTTAGCGATTATTTTTTTTATTGGCCGATTATTGCTAATATCTGTCATAATCTGGAGATAAATATTTTTTCCCTTGTGTATATATATTCTACATTACCATTACTATTTTTTAGATTACAGAGTTGTTAGTAAGGATTTTGTAATGTTATCGATTTAGTTATAATCATTCGTACAGCAATAGACAAAACTCCATCTGATATTTTATGACCACAGCAGTCGTTGAATTCGAACCCGGTAAGGTGGTTGTACCCCCTTTTTGTCTTGGATCAAGCATCTCAAACTGGAATTTTGACGTCCTATCTGATCTCGCCTCCAACCTACGATGAGTGCATGAGGGGAGCACCCAACGTGGCATTCCCCAATGCCTCCTTGTACGGCCCTCTCGTAGGGAGCATCGGCATCTATTACGGTGGTGCCGATTCGGTCCCTGTCCTGGTATTTGCTAAAATAGATGAATTGCCGGAATTCTTACGGGCGAATTCGTAACTTACCCCTCCCCCAAATTCCGGGTTTTTTGGCATGAGGTTGTATGTCGGGATGGGGTTTATCCGTTTATCCGCTATCCTATCAGCTTCCAAGCTCAATCCATACCTCGATTGCATCATCCGCCCAGATACCGCCTTCTACCCGGATAAGGGAATTTTCATCTTCTGTGCCCTGCAAACCTTATAAAGTCTGGTATAATTAATGACATACGGACTCCAGATTTGCGCTCGGTACTCTTTGCCGCCATTCTGCATCGAATGGCGGCTTCCTTTTTCGAACCTGATCTTGGATGATCTTATAACGGCTGCCTAGATGCCAGGATGACTGAGGTTAGTTGAATTCAAAAAAAGGAAAAGTGAATGGATACAAAATTATATGTTGGTAATTTGTCCTATGATACTACCGAGGAAGGCCTGCGCGCTAAATTCGCTGAAGCCGGCACCGTGGTTTCTGTGGAAATGATCAAGGATCGCGATACCGGACGGATGAAGGGGTTCGCTTTCGTAACCATGACCAATCAGGAAGAGGCCGAAAACGCCATCAAAATGCTCAACGGAAAAATGTTGGACAACCGTGAGCTCAAAGTGAATATTGCTCGACCTCGCGAAGAGCGCCCGCGTAGATCCTTCAATAACAGACGCTTCTAATTAACTAGTTAGCAATCCGGATCAGGACACCCTACATCCTGATCCGGGAGCTCTTTTTTTTATGCAGGGAAAGAGGTGTGATATGGGCTTTCAAATTGGTGATAAAGTCATACACTGTTCTTTTGGTCTGGGTGATATAACTGCCATCGAGGAAAAGACCATCAACGGGCATTCAACGAACTGCTATGTGGTAAGCATTACCGATATGACGGTCTGGATTCCAATCGATGATCTCCAGCAAAACAGCCTACGTGCACCCACGCCACCTGAAGAATTTATTAAAACTTTACCCATCCTCACTAGCCCAACCGAGAATCTGCTGGAGGACCGGGTACTGCGTAAGAATCAGCTCACAGAACAATTAAAAGATGGTCAGCTGGCATCGATCTGTCGGGTGGTGCGAGATTTAACCCATTACCAGCGCAATTCCAAGTTGAACGACCAGGAGAAATCCATTCTGGAAAGGGCAGTCAGATCTCTGCTCACTGAATGGACCCTATCGTTGGGAACGCCTTTTAACCAGGCTCACCAGGCCATGGAAAGCATGTTGCAGAGTTAAATAATCTAGCACATACAAAGACCCTGAGGGTTGAAAGGATAACCTTCAGGGTCTTTTTTGTATTCAATGTAATCTCCAGCCCCATGCCCAGCCATCTCAATCAATCGTAAGGGAGAGCATCGCTCTGCCCGAACGGTTTTCTCCCGATTATATGTCATCGAGGTCGTTCTTCGGTTTGTGAAGCCCGAAGCATCAAGGACGACCTTTGTCCGCAGCCTCAAGGGCGAATTGTGCCCGAAGCATCGCGAGTGCACTTTACGAGCTATGAAGAACGTTCTTTGTGAGCGAGGGAACAGCGTTTTAAACCCGACCCAGCCCCGAGCGAAGCGAGGGGAGGCAATCTTCTCCGGCCACTCCAATTCATCACTCATCCGCATCGGAGTTTACCGGGGTCCTATTCAACAACCTGTGCCAGGTCCTTTACTACCTGCTTATCCTCATTGATCAGGCAACCGGTAAGGTGAACATGGATGCCCCGAGTTGGTAATTCGGTTACCTGAACCGGGTGCTCTTATCGATCTAGAATCGCGTGCCGATCTCGATCTAGAATCGAGTGCTGTTCTCGATCTATCTGTTCTTTTCTCGCTTTAATTTGCTAAATGTTAATCTTGATCCGGTTCGCGCTTGTGCCGGACAGCTAACAGCTAAAAACTGCCCAAATATTAATAATCTTAAAGTATCGCTGAATTTGCGGGTTTTACGTAAACCTCTTGTGGATTAGAATATCAGTGATCTTCTGTATCGACCGTTCTTTGGTCGATATATGCGGTCAATTTTAAGTTTGCTGTTCTGCTAAACCATAAAATCCCCTAAAAAGATCAGTGTTTTTCTATATAAAGTGAATTTCTTTTCATACTGACCCTGGGCCTATTATGAGAAATCTTAAAAAATTCATAACCCTCTTGTGGATTAGAACGTTTGTGCTATAATATTAGTGTAATTACTCACTATCCAGATTGTGAGCATCACCTTCGGATATTTGAATAAAACTTCACCGGAAAATAGGTGTCTGTAGGTGATTTTCCCTACGGACACCTATTTTCCGACCTCTTTCCCCCTTTCCCAATTTTTGGGAAGGTGGAATAAAGGGGGGTTGGGTGAGTAGGTACATATTAGTGTTCGCTTATTAGAGATCCTGTGCCTCTTTACGATCCGATAAATCATTATCCTTACAGTACATGCTTTCATGCTTAATCACCTAATTACCTATTCGCCTTGTGTAACCATAATTGAATGGTATTGTTTTTCGAGGAACAACACTTTCCTACAGAAATCTAACAGTTTAATGCTCAAAACTTGCCTGGTGAATGGTTCATTTCTACTCCCCCAATTATCGTTCTTTGGAAATTGGGGGAGGCCTGGTCCTTTCTGTTTTTGTGGGGAGAGAAGGGGGTCATTTTCGTGTAAGATTCTCTTCCCACGTGGAGGATTATAATCATCCCCATGTCCAACCACCTTATCAATGAAAGTTCGCCCTACCTGCTCCAACATGCTGCCAACCCAGTGGATTGGTATCCGTGGGGATCTACAGCGCTGGAGAAAGCCCGCCTGGAGGATAAGCCTATTTTCCTCAGCATTGGCTACGCTGCCTGCCACTGGTGCCATGTCATGGCGCATGAGTCATTTGAAGACCCCGACATTGCTAATCTGATGAATAGCTGTTTTGTCAGTATCAAGGTCGACCGGGAGCAGCGCCCCGATCTGGATAGCATCTACATGAACTTCGTCGTTGCGACGATTGGTCAGGGTGGTTGGCCTTTGAGCGTATTTCTCACTCCAGAAGCTAAGCCTTTCTATGGTGGCACCTACTTTCCACCCGATCGTCGTCACAATCTTCCCGCATTCCGAGATACGCTGGAAACGGTCGCACGTTTGTGGCGCACGGACCGTGCTGCGATACTCTCCAGCGGTGAGACCCTGACCCAGAGCTTGCAAGCTCGCCCGGCAACCAAGCCCGCTGGAGAGACACTAAGCCCAGGTCTGCTCGAGCAGGTCACCCAAATCATCGCCCAGAGCTATGACTGGAAGAATGGCGGCTGGGGAGGAGCACCAAAGTTCCCTCAGCCGATGCTGATCGAATTTCTCCTCCGACAGGGTTCCCGTGGTGATCGCCTCAGCCTAAACATGGCGACTCATGCCTTGTACGCCATGGCTCAGGGTGGGATGTACGACATCCTCGCGGGGGGCTTTGCCCGTTACAGCGTCGACCCAACCTGGCTCATCCCGCACTTTGAAAAAATGCTTTACGATAACGCCCAATTAGCCCTCGTCTACTTGCACACCTACCAACTCGCTGTTGAGCCTGTTTTCCGGGAGGTGTGTGAAGCTACCCTGGATTTCGTCCTGCGTGAGATGTCTCACCCTGCTGGTGGCTTTTACAGCAGCCTGGACGCTGATTCGGAGGGCGAGGAAGGCAAGTATTACCTGTGGTCCACGGCGGAGATACGCACATCCCTCCCAAACCCTGACGACGCAGATCTCTTTATCGCTGCCTACGGGGTCACTGAATCTGGCAATTTCGAGGGTCGCAATATTCTCCGGAGCACGCTAACTGCTGAGCAGCTAGCCAAACAGTTCCAGCTGGACGCGAGCGTAATCCCATCTCGGCTGGCTACCTCACGCAACCGGTTGCTGATGATGCGCAATTCCAGGGTGCGTCCGGGCGTGGATGATAAGGTGCTTGTGTCATGGAATGCCCTCATGCTCACCGCCTTCGCTGAAGCTGGGCGCGCTCTCGGACGGCGGGATTATGTCGCAGCTGCCATTAAGAACGCCAATTTCATCCTTAAGCATATGCTCCCAGACGACAGGATGATGCGCTCCTGGCGTGAGGGCACGGCGATACATGATGCCTACCTGGAAGACCATGCCGGGTTAGCACTTGCGTTGCTCACACTCTACCAGACCGACCCTGACCCTCGCTGGTACCAGGCAGCCACTCACCTGCTCGAACAGATATTGGCACACTTTGATGACCCCTCGGGTGGTTTCTGCGACACACGTGACGACCACGAAGCCCTGCTCTATCGCCCCAAGGACTTGCAGGATAACGCTACCCCATCCGGCAATGCCCTGGCGACTATGGTTCTCCTCCAGCTTGCCACTTACGAGGGTCGCTCTGACTGGCGAAAGCTCGCTGATGGGATGCTTTCCTCCAACCTGGGACTGATGATGCGCTATCCATCCGCCTTCGCACAATGGCTGTGCGCCGCAGATTTTGCCATTGGTCCCGTACATGAGGTTGCTGTTCTGGGAGATCTGGCTGAGCCGGCTACACTAAGCATGCTGTTACCGCTTTGGCGTGGGTATCACCCGCGGCTTGTGCTGGCAGCCTCTCCTTACCCGCCTGTCCAGGCTTCGCCTGCCTTGTTAAGTAACCGCCAGTTGCTGAATGGTCAGCCTACTGCTTACATCTGCCAGGATTTTGTCTGCCAGCTACCGGTGAATGATCCTGAGCAAATGTTGGCACAGTTACAGATTGGGGTGAAGGAAAGCCCATAACTCCCACCTAAATAATTACAAAAACGCTTGACAAGTTTACATATGGGTGTATTTTATTACATATAACGGATACATTTATATTATTTGCCAAGATAACATTTATTCTGTTCATAGAGGAGTAAATATATGAAAAGAAGATGGTTTTTACTCATTGTTGTCTTGCTAGTCCTAACCGCCTGCGGTCAGACAAGGGTAAAGGTAGACGTACCGGATACCATTGAAGCGAAAGCCACGCAGGTCATCGTGGAGAAGTTTATAAACGCTAACAAGGACTACGATGCTGATTTGTTGATTTCATTATTCCATAATGATTATGTTTCCATGGATTATGGGATGAATGTTGGGCCATGGACAAAAGGAAATATCAGCTTTTATATTAAAGAAGCAATGGCAGACCCGGATTCTTTTAAGGTGAGGATTGATACCTACACCATTACTCCAGACGGTCGTTTTGCGGTACTGCAAGGTGCTTACTCACAAGCAGCCAAATCCACCGGTAAGTGGGCAACTGCACCAGCATACGCTGTTTTGGAGTTCAAGGACGGCAAGATCATCGCAGAGACCTGGTACTACAATGGCGAGGTTTTTCATTAATGTGGTCTTAGTAGAGGCACGAAATCTGTCATGGACTGGCATGTTCGTGTCACACTAAATATCACTGAGTTGAAATCCATATGCCCGTCAATGTTTACGTCACCACCCCCCTCATCTAGACCTGCACACTCATCTTGGTATTATTGGATGCTTTGCTCATCACGATAGCGTGGCGTTTTATCAAACGTGATCAGTTTAGGCAAATGCGTTGGGACGAAACCCAACAAGTCGATCTTGTTAGTTTCGAAATTCACTCAACCCATCCTACATTACATCTGTCTCATACTCCCATATCTCATAGGATTTCTCGATCCTGAACCCCAGCTTGCGCGCCACAGATGCTGAGGCTTGGTTATCGCCATCGCAGCTCCAATAGCCATGGTATCCATGTTGCTCCAGTTCCTCGATCAGAAATGCAACTGCGATAGGTGCGTAACCCTTGCCGCGATAGGGCTCATGCGTAATGGCACCGATTTCCGCATATGGAGCACCCAGCGCTGAAGCATAGGCCTCGACGATGATCTCTTCCCCATGCATCAAGCATATTCCAAGGTCATGACGCAGGAAATTCTCCAGGCTACCACAATAAAAAGCCATGTCATCGCGCCATTCGCAGCGTTTGAGTAAGCTCATGTCGATGGATCTCACCTCGTGATCTGCCCCCAAACGATGTCGGAGCTCTGCAAGGATGGATGAGAATGGGTCATAATCGTAGAATTCTAGTCTTGGGAGAGTGCGATAACCTTCTGGCGCAGGTGGGTCACCATGTGAGCGGGTTAACCAGATACGCCCCGACTGCCTGAAATGATTGATCGCCTCTGCCAAGAAACCCTGACTTACCATTCGGCTGGCATAAGTTAACACAGCTTCGGTGCGCAACACGCACTGTGATGGCTGCTGCAAGTCGTCCACCAATGCCTGCCCGGCATGCCATCCCTCGAATACCGCCCATAAGGCGGGATTATTCGGAACGTGTGGGTCGAACAAGCATGGCAATGCTGGATGATCAACGGGACATTCAATCATGGGATGTGACTATCGCAATTCAAGGCGATTGTCATTCGCAAGGTATTGGTATTGGGAATGATCAGAGCACAAAGGGGATAAACCGCTTGGTTTGTTGCATGTATTCTGCATACTCATTCCCGAAGTTTCGTAGGTTCTCCTGTTCCTCCAAGATGGCTGTTGCATACAATGCCAGGCTTGCCAGGAGGACAAGCAAGCTAGATAAAAGTGTGATTTGCTTGAGAAACACCCCCCAGGTTAGGAATAACAATGAGGTGTACATCGGGTGGCGGATAAAGCGATATGGTCCATGGGTGATCAAACGAGTGGTCTTTTCGAACGCTAAACGGCTGGTATCCTGGATGGATTTATCCGCTTCCCCAAATTGACGAAAGACCCAGAAAGAATGGACTGCCAGGAAAGCTGCAACCAGGAGGATTGTCCAGGATACAAGCTGAGGCAATGAGAATGGTTGGACAAACCATAAGGAAACGTTGAGTACCACCAATCCCAAAATTGCTTCAAATGCTAAGAATCTTGGAAAGCCATGACTGCGCGGATTCGTCAGCGATTGGCGCGAGAGGATGACTAATCCCAATGACCCGACCAGGAAGATGACCAGTTCCAACATTAGCGTCGATGCTGGTGTTTAACGAAAGCATTCTTTTTCGAGACGCTCTGCCAACCCAAAATATTTCTCATGTGCCTCTTCGCCGGTTTCATCGCGTTCGTATTGGTCAAATGCACCCAGGATTTGTTCTTGCTGAGTGGTAGAAACAACTTGATCTGCCATGGGAAAGAGGACTTTGTCCTCTTTATAGATGTGCTGCCGGAGTAGCTTAATATAATCCGTAGCGCTTATGATAATCGCATCTCGTGCTCGCCTGTCACCGGCTTGTAGTCGTTCTACAGCCAGGCGCATCCTTTGAGATAGTCGGCGCCCTTCCTCATGCTCAGCCAGCAGTACTGCTATTGGTCCCGATTCTTGGGACAGACCATTTTCGACCAATGCTGGAAAAAGAACACCCTCTTCCTTCTTATGATGGCAACCATCTGCAAATCCCTTGATGAAGACTGCTGTTCCGCTGAAAAACCTAAGGTAGACATCTTCACCCCGGCTGAGACGATTGGTGGCTCTTTCGAGGGCGTTCAATACCCGCTCGATTACCCGGTGTTCTTCCATGAGGATTTCTGTCGCTTTCAAGATGTCCTCCTCCTTTGGATATTGAAAAAACTTCAGGATGGAATGGAACTGTTAGGACTATTTTTTCCACATATATGTATTATATGCTCAAAGACTGTGATTTGGTTATTAAAAGCCATCAACCCAATACACAATTTTGAAGGGAACAGAAGATACACTGGATTTCAATTAGGTTTTATAGATAACTCAGCCCACAACGAAATTTTAGACAGGTTGGTTGGAGTGTACATTCACGAAACCCAGTATGACCGATCGGTAAGGTTGAGGTTCATAATTCGCTCAACCATGATGATCGAATCCCTTATCCAGGTTCTCGATGATTGGATGGATAATATATTGCTGCACAGGTGCTTGTAGGTTGTAATCCGTAAATTTATCATATTGAGCCTGGAATACGAAGAAATCAGCTTGGAATTTGGCATTTATTTTCCCCCAGGAAATGCCATCTACCGTTTTGGATAACTCCACTTTTCGATTCTTGATCACCATTAAGGCAAATTCGCCCACCCAACCAAATTTATCTTTCTGGGTATGCGCGACAACAATTATCGAAGGTTCCATGATAAATGGTACACCCTCACCAAATAAGTTTGTATCAAGGATCGATACCACTTGTAAGGCGCATTTCCTCCCTTCAAGCATCAAAGCGTAATATGGAGGGATGGATGGAGCAGTCTTATATCTGGGAAAATAATAGTTTCCTGTGCTCAGCGTAAAATCATCAATGAGGAATTCTGCTGGAAGCAGGTCAACAATCACTTCATAAATCTGTCTGATTCCATCGAAAAATTGATTGAACCAATTGATACTGGCACTAATTCGAGCCCTATCGTGTTCCTTCATATAAATTTCCCTTTGATTTCCCTCTGTTATTTCGTCCGCAGGTTGGGTCGTGCGCGCATGCTCATAACACGACTCTAGGATCAGTGTATGGCAAGTCTAGATGTAAATATAAAAATCTCACTCATCCAATTCTCACCATACCATACTATCCATTTTCACCCCAATTCGGTAGAACAATTCCATCCTACACTTCTTTCATTAACGTAATATTTCCAATCCCTTGGTGCATAAACGAGCATATGCTCGACGATATTCCATGGCATGATTTTAGCATTTTTTATATATTTTGGGTTTCGAACCAACGATCATTGCACTCGCCCCAACCTGCAATCTCCCTCACGACACCGTTTTTTGTCTACCCACAAATCTGGGAACCCTGCGTTTATATTCGCAGTAGCTTTTCCCATAACGCTCCTTAAGCCACGGCTCTTCCGTAAAAGAAGCAAGGATATTCAGTGCCAAAGCCAGGATACCAATCACCCACACTATCCAGGAATTTGTCAGCAGCACGAATCCAATGATAATTAAGCTATCCCCGATGTATTGTGGATTGCGCGTATATTGGTAGGCACCCTTGATAACTAGCCTGTCACCCAATCCAAGCGTCGCTCACATCCCCAGTGTCAGGTTACCCCAACCCCCAATGCCGTTTCCGAGTACGAAAAACAAACCTGCTATGGGCAACCTGGATTTGATGTCTGGTAGGAACCCGCTGTCAAGATCAAGAAATCCAACCCAGATGCCGCATAACCCCGACACACCCACCATCAGCTAGGCGAGAACAAATTGCCACGACCACGTAGAAGACGGCGGCCAAAAGCGGAATCGCGGCATTTTGATCGTCAGGATGAACAAAAGGATGTTGATGAGTTCAAGTAATGCTGCCGTGATAAAAAAAACCCACTCGATAATTGTCCCCTCTTTGCCGGATAAACTATCCTATTTAGATCAACCTCACCATCGATAACTCATCGTAATAAACACCATCATGATAAATGACCTTTGGCTCAATACCGTACACAGAAAACCCACAGCGCGTGTAGCAGTGGATGGCAGACATGTTGGTTGTGACGACACCCAGCTTCACCACCACTCCGCCGTGGTCCTTTGCCCATCTGCTGCACTCGTTTAAAATCGCTTCAGCGATGTGCATTCCCCGCCATTCAGGGGTGATATAAACACCCCATATGAAGCCACTGTGGCGAGTCTTTGGCCAATGACCCAAACCAACCCCCGCCATACCGATGATCTGATTCTGACATTCAGCGATGCAAATTGCGTCTGATTGGCGCTTGGCATAATTTGCGATGCGCTCCGCCCACACGTCAGCCCCTTCAGCTTGAGTCATATCAACATCTGCTGCGAAAGCTTCAGGATGCATCGAGAGAGCTTCCAGGCGCAGCTCTAAAAGTGTGGCTGCATCCTCAGGCACTGCAATCCGGATAGTTATATCACCTTTAAAAGTTGAGAATAGTCGAGCCATATAATTTATCTCTGTATAATGTGAAGGACAGCTTGATGATATATTATCGAAATCTAATCCCTAGACCAATAAATTCTTCACCGCCTCCAGCACCCTCTCAGCACTATCCGCTTTCAACCTGCCCGGCATGCGATAAAAATATGGCGAAATATCCACTTCAAATCCTCCCAATGATTGCTCGCTTTGGGTGGGCAGGTAGCCGATACAGCCATTGCTCACACTAGCAAACAACGTCGGGGTTGTACGTGTAGCTTGCTTAATATCCATGCCGATCTCTGTGAATACCTCGGCACCTAGTGTGAATATTGCTAGGTCTCCCACACGTATGTGGATTAGCACCACCGGTACCGACCAATATCCATCTCGGGCAGCGATATGTGTTTTCCATGGATAGCGGTAGTTGAGCATGGAATCGACCATGAAGCGCGGCACGTGGGCAATCCTGGCAAGCACCTTACGATAAACGGGTGGTGGCGTCGATCCATTCGCCTCATTTTCCAGTGAAAGCCAGACCTGCTCTTGCTGAAAGCTGACTGCATCACCCGAAACTGGTGCAAGCAGCGGGATTACTTTCAGCACCTGCTCGGCTATACGCCCACCAATAACCTCCATGTCCTTAAAGTCATCCTCACCCCACTTATGGTCCGGGTTCAGGTCACCTGTCGCTCCCTGCAGATACATGACGGGTGCACCGCTTTCATGCTCCACAATCAGCCTCATGGCACCTATCCAATCCGCCGAGACGAATAGATTGCTGGGTCCCATCACTATGCCATGGCATTGGAAGTTCACCAGGTTAACGATGGGCTTGCCGTCCGTAGATTGTATCTGCAGTAATGTGAATGTACGGTCGATTGGACCTGTAGGGTTGACCCCGATTTCGATATGCCCATCCGGTTTCCGCTGGCGGCGATTAACCGCGATATCCGCTTCCCCCTGCGCCCATGTAACATGTGCGAACTGCAGGTTCGCTCGTGCTTCCATTACGGCCTTGACGATCTGCGTGACGAGATAATTGATATATTCCCGGTTTTTCCGTGAGGAGTGTTGATCCGCGTAGGTGATCGGACCGGAATGAGTATGCGAGCAGCAGACGACCACATTCGAACCGGTTTGTGCCTGAATGCGCGCCATAGTGTGTTCATTAATAGCCAGGAGGTCACATGCGACAATCACCGCGCGATGCAAACCGTCATCCAGGGCAAGAGCAGTGGCAGTGAGGTCGTCGTTAATGCCAAGGTTACCTTTGGTCCGGTTGCCATAGCCGATCAGATAGATCCCATGTGGTGGGGAGATGAACTTTCGTGCAACTCCGACGGAAAGGGTCATAAGTGAGCTCCTGATTTACCCACAAAATTTTATCCCACTGAGAACAATTATTATCTACGATCACGACGGTCTTTGTGGTGAATCGTCTTTTTCAATCCGATATAACTTTACCAGCAATGATGAACCTTAATGTGTCTTAATCAGGAATGCCTGGTCCTCTTCAGAAGTCATCCTGGTTTTCACTACTGCCTCTCCACCGATTAAAAGAATGAAATCTCAATCTATGTCTGAAGCGAAGCCGCTTTCCAACAGGTATCGAAATCATTTACTACCAGCTGAACCAGATCAGGATCTATTTTATGTTGCGCAACGCGGGATTCCAAAGCGCTGATTACCGTTTCAGGGTCTTTAGCAGGGCGATAGGGTCGTTCCTGGGTCATTGCCTGGAAAATATCAGCAATGGCGATGATGCGCGCAGGCCTGTCCAGGTCAGCCCCGGTCAGGTGAAACGGATATCCATCGCCAGTGAGATTCTCATGGTGGAAGGCTCCCCAACGGGCGATATCTTCGAACCCCTTCACATGGTGTAGGATCTGGTAGCTTTCGAAGCTATGCCCAAGCATAATCGCTCTCTCCGAAAAACTGAGCGAAGCAGGCTTCTCTAATATTTTATCTGGGACGCGCATTTTGCCAATGTCATGCAATAACCCGGCAATCTCGATCTGCCAGCACACATCTGTCTCGAAGCCCGCACTCTCTGCCAGGTGGGCGGAGAAGCGGGATACACCCTGCGAGTGACGGGCGGTGAAATGGCTCTTGGTATCTACAATCTCAGCTGCCAGTTCGGCAACATGGCGCAAGCGACCAGTACTTACCAATGAATGCGGGTCAGCCAGCTCCCGCTCAGCCATATATTGGCTCAGGTGCTGTGATTGCATGCGCAGCCAAAAACTCTCGGGGCGTGAGACTGCCAGAAACGCCTCCAACAGCTCGAGGTTAAACCAGCTGCCGCTGTAATGAGAGATCCTATCGCGAACGGAATTGCGTACTGCTAACCAGGGCTTGCTGGAAGCTTGCTGCATCAGTGCATCTGCACGGTCGCACAAATGGATCAGGTTACTTGACATTGCGATCCATGTCGGAAGGCTTGCATCCAGCTCCTGCCAATGAGTATGGTGAATATTGATTATAGGAGCTAGGTGGCGGAAGAGGGGTTGAGTTTTCAGTAATTCGCTGCCGCGGGCACAGTGCTCCTGAGCACCTGGCCAGTCCAGTTCCTTGATGATGTGGGTATGGGTATTGGTGGTAGAGACACCACAGTCATGCAATAGGGCAGCCTGATAGAGGCTTTCCATCTGGTCGGATTCAAAACCAAGCATGCGCCCTGTCTCAATACACATATACGCCACTCGTTTACCATGATGGAGGTCGTCCACACCCACCAGGTCAAGCATATCAGATAACATATGAACGAGCTGGGTCAGGTTGATTTCATTCATTGGGATGATGAATATTATATCAAATCCGTCAGGATAACCAACAATGTTGTGAAAATGCAATCATGCTGAGGCCAATGATTTACGCAACCTGATTTTTCCATTAGGTGATCGGCGAACAAATCACCCTTAACACCGCATCACGCCCCTGCGATGGCCCACGCCCTATTAGAAAGTAATAATGTTACATATATGGTCTAATCAGGCGTCTTGAAGACACCCACAGACTCAAGTACATTCCCATGGAAGTTAAAGAAAGCTGGATTCTCCCAAACTGAACTAATGCGGGAAGTAAAAATATCATTTCCCGCTTAATACAATATAATCGAACCGAGTTTGTCAGGCATGTTTTAGGTAATCACCTTCTCCGCTAACAGGAACTCGCACTGCTCTGCGGAAGTGGCTGGAACATGCGAATTAAAAGCTGGCTGATATCGGTATTATTAGAATCAGGGCAAGTACGGGTGATATTCTCTTTATCCCCCCGTGATCGATAACAGGTCAATAACTCGTGTGCTTTGCCTCACAATGAGCTGAGGCATCAAGACCCGTTGATCGCATCTACAGGATTAGGGCGGCGTATATCGAGTATAGGAGTAGTGATTCAGGCAATCTATCTGTCACTTAATTGACTGGTCGATGTATAATATAACTGAAAGGAGGATGAAGGTTAATGACTTAAACTTTAGTAAATAAATCGCCAATCATCAATTGATTTTAAAAAAAGCAGATATTTGGACAATAAAATAACTGAATTACAAAGAGGAGAAAAAATGATTAAGAAATATTGGAGTTTGCTGACAGTTTTAATAATTGCCGCCATGGTATTGTCAGCATGCGCAACCGCAACCACGCAAGCACCTGTTGCAACTGCAGAACCTACAAAGGTTGTCGTTGCGCCTACGAATACTGTAGCTGTAGTTGAACCCACCAAGGCTCCTACTCCGACTGAGGCAGTGGTGGCACCTGTGGCTACTTTGAGAATCTGGGCTGACGACACACGCACACCCATCCTTCAAGGACTTGCAGATCGGTTTCTCGCTGACTACAATGTAGCCCTGGTCGTTGAGGACCTGGGTATCGTTCAATCCATCCGATCCCAGGTACTGATCGCGGTGCCGGCCGGTGAAGGCCCCGATATCTACATCGGCGTGCACGACTGGCTGGGGGCTCTGTATACGAGTGGCCTGGTAGCTCCTATCGACTTGGGAGACAAGGCAGATTTATTCGTCAAGTCGGCTTTGGATGCTTTCACCTATACAGACGGCAAGCTCTATGGTGTGCCTTACGCCACCGAGAACCTCGGGTTCTTCTATAATACCGATCTGGTCAATGAAGTACCCACCACTTGGGACCAGGTATTAGAGATTGGGCGGGCTCTCAAGGCTGAAGGCAAGGTGGATTATGCAATCGCCATCGCTGGCGATCCGGGTTATAACTCCCTCCCGATCCAGACGGCCTTCGGTGGCTATGTCTTTGGCAAGGATGCGAATGGCGCCTTGAATCCTAATGACATCGGCCTTGGTAGCGAGGGTGAGATTGCGGGAGTTGCCTGGATGAGAAAAGCTGTCGAAGAAGGTCTGATGCCCGAAACCACAGACCAGGAAACCAATTATGCCCTCTTTGAGACCGGCAAGATCCCATTCATCATGACCGGCCCATGGAGACTCGAGAACTTCCGTAATGCCGGTGTGCCCTATGCTGTGGCCCCGAGCTTCCCCGACAACGGCGCCCCGTTCTTGGGAGTGCAAGGCTTCTTCGTCAACCCCTTCAGCGAGAACGTACTGCTGGCGCAGGCATTCCTGACCGAATACGTCGCTACTGACGAAGTGATGAAGACCCTTTACGAGACCGGTAACCGTCCATCAGCATTCAAATCTGTACTGGATATCACATCGGATCCAGACCTGAAGGCTATGGGACTGGCAGGTGCGAACGCCATCCCGATGCCGAACATCCCCGAGATGGGTTCGGTGTGGGGTGCATGGAACGCAGGCATCACCATCGCACTCACCGGTCAGGAGACGCCTGAGAAGGCCATGGCCGACGCGACACAGCAGATCAAGGACCTGATCGTCGGCGCGCTTAAGGGCATGGTCAACCTGCCTGGTAGTTATCAGGACAAGGCTGGGTGTGGCGCAGCATGGGATCCTGCCTGTGAGAAAACCGCCATGACGAAAGGTGATGATGGGAAATATACGCTCACCGTTAAGTTACCTGCAGGTGATTATGAGTACAAAGTTGCCCTCGATGGTAAATGGGATGTGAACTACGGTTCAGATGGCGCTTTGAATGGACCCAACTACAAAATCAGCCTGACTGCTGACAGCACGGTCACATTCACCTACGATCCAGCAACATTTATGGTAACGTCTGTTACAAAATAATTAGTTAGTATGGAGTGAAGGCCGAGGTATCCTCGGCCTTCATCCTTTTCTCTATCGTTCGATAAATCCGAGGAGGTCAAAACATGGACTCCCATGCGAACCCGAACACCCTCAAGAGTAGGGGCTCATTTTCGAAATCTGTCATTCCTCGAATCATAAGCTTCGCACTCCTAATTGCGGTAGATGCGACCGTAATCTGGTTCCTGGGGAGATTGATCACTTCCGGCTATCTACCCTTGGCTGTCGCTATATTCATTATTACATTTATCGTGAATTTCGTTATCCTGCGTCGACAGGCATATCCTGTTAGGTGGATGGTGCTTGGGTTAGTGTTCATGGCACTGTTTACGATCTACCCGATCATCTTCACCATCTGGGTCTCTTTTACGAACTACGGAGAAGGCCATCTCGTTACCAAAGAGCAGGCCATGGTCCAGATACTCAATGAGAAGTATCTCCCAAAAGCCGGGAAGGCATACTCTTGGACTGCTTTCAAGTCTCCCGATGGAAAATACGCCCTGTGGCTCATGGATGCGGAGGGGAATGCATACCTGGCTAAGCCAGGTGAGCCATTGACCCAACCCAAGCCTGGCGAGATGGGCGTCGGGGAGCTGGATGCCAAAGGCATCCCAGTGACAATCGAAGGCTATCAGAGATTGAACGCCATCGTGGCTGCCACGGACCAGAACATTACCCAAGTCCTGTTTGGTGAGGAGGGGAGGACCATCCAAGTCCGATCCCCGAAAGAAGCAGCCGAGTTGTTGCCCCTTTACATTTATGACCCACAGCGGGATGCCATGGTTAGTCAGGAGACCGGGATTGTATATCAAAACATCCGAGGCTTGTTTAGTTCACCGGATGGCACAGTGCTCCGACCGGGTTTCGTTACGAGCGTCAAGGTCTCTAATTTCAAAGAGTTCTTCACCAGCCCAGCCCTGCGTGGCCCTCTCGTTCGGATCATCCTGTGGAACTTTGGCTTCGCCTTCTTCAGCTTGTTGCTGAACTTTGCTCTGGGTTTAGCCATTGCCATCCTGTTCAACAATCCATCCTTCCCTTTCAAGAAGCTCATCCGATCTCTA
Source organism: Anaerolineales bacterium (assembly GCA_049281855.1). Taxonomy (GTDB): domain Bacteria; phylum Chloroflexota; class Anaerolineae; order Anaerolineales; family UBA4823; genus FEB-25. Next base: position 24,406 of record JBAPSY010000149.1, on the reverse strand, counting down.
TTGATCGTGCCCTATACAGTCCCGGCTTTGATCACCATCCTGATCTGGCGCGGGATGCTGTATCCCCCAATAGGCGTGATCCATCGGTTATTTGAAGGAATATTTGGGTGGGCACCGGGCTGGTTCACCAATGAATGGTGGGCTAAAGTGGCCATTCTTCTGGTTAACCTCTGGCTGAGTTATCCTTACTTCATGCTGATCTGCAGTGGCTCACTACAATCCATATCTACAGACTACTACGACGCTGCTCAGGTGGATGGTGCCAGCCCATGGCAGCAGTTTAGGAATATAACATTGCCCTTACTATTGGTCGCTGTAGGCCCCTTATTGGTAGCTTCATTCACCTTCAATTTCAACAATTTTAATCTAATCTATATCTTCAACGCGGGTGGTCCACCTATGTCTGGAACGCCCACACCCGCAGGTCATACGGACATATTGATCAGCTATGTGTACAACCTTGCCTTTTCCGCCAGCCGCGGTGTGAACTATGGCTTTGCCGCAGCTATCACCATCGTCATCTTTTTGATCGTTGGTGCCATCACGCTCTTCCAATTCCGCTATACCCGCATGTGGGAGGAGGTCAGCGAGAATGTCTAATCCAACTTCCATTCAACGGTTACGCTCTTCGATCAAGGCACAACGCCGTTTTAGCATTGGAATCCGCTTGTTTATTGCAGTGCTCCTGATCATTTTCTCAGTCTTTCCGATCATATGGATGATCTCTGCGTCTTTAAATCCAAGCGGTACTCTGGCCACCCAAACCCTGATCCCAAAGAATGCAGGGTTTGGTAACTATCGTGAATTGCTAACTTCGGTGGAATTCCCCTTCTGGAGGTGGCTGGGAAACTCGATTAAGATCTCATCAATCACCTCTGTGGTCTCTCTTGCGATCACCACGATAGCAGCATATGCCTTCTCACGCTTTCGCTTCCGGGGCCGGATAACGATGCTTAAGGGTATCTTGTTGATCAACGTGTTCCCTGGCCTCTTGGCATTGGTCGCCACTTTCCTGATGATCTCGCAATTCGGCGATATTATTCCCGCGCTTGGCTTGAACACCCACACCGGCCTGATCCTGGTATACCTGGGGGGAGCGATGGGCGTCAACATCTGGCTGATGAAAGGATTTCTTGATACGATTCCGCGCGATATAGATGAGTCGGCGATGGTTGAAGGAGCATCCAACTGGCAGATCTTTACCCGTTTGATCCTGCCACTCTTGCGTCCGATCCTGGTCGTCGTTGCCATCCTCAACTACATTGGTACCTATGGAGAGTTCATCCTGGCGCGAGTACTGCTTAAAAGTACCGAGCAGTATACCCTGATGGTGGGCTTGCAGGGGTTTGCTGGTGCGCAGTTTGGGTCACGATGGGGGGTGTTCGCGGCTGGGGCGTTAATTGGTGCGATACCGATCATGATCATCTACTACGCCCTTCAAGATCAGATCGTGGGTGGCCTGACCCAGGGCGCGGTGAAAGGGTAGATATGGAAATTAATAGGATGGATTTGACGCATCGGTGCGGGTAAGGGCTGTGTACTTAGTCACATCCATTGCGAATCGAGACGCAGTTTTCTCAGAGCACCACAACATCGTAAGAGATAGTCACCTTGGATTGCTTTTCGACCTTTAATGGCCATGTCGAAGCATTGTTGCTAATCGTGATAAGCGTAAGGCACACTCCAGGCAATACTCTGTAAATAAAAGGTTTCATAGATAATGGTCCTGAATAAAATACGGTTGTGGATTACCCTTGTTGTAATACTGGTGATATTAAGTACCGTTGTTGGGTGCACTCCTACGCGTTCCCTCTCAACAGCCTCTGAAATAGAGCCAGCACATACAGAAAATCTGCCAGACATAACCCTAGCCAATCCAACTTTAGAGCCATTCGTTATGACAACCACCCCAGAAATTGAACCATCAGCTACCGAAATCCCACCCAGCGTCGTTCCCAGTCCGATTTCAGAACCAGTCAGCCTGATAAATCCTGGATTCGAAAATCAAGACCCGAGCGGAAAGCCTTCAGGTTGGAATAACACCGGCGTGGAAGCAGCCATAATGATCGAAGATAGAGGTCATTCAGGTAATTTCCGCCTGACCCATAAAGGAGTGGAGGCTTACCAGGTAGAAACATGGCAAACCATATCCGCACTGGCAAATGAATGGTACACACTGCGCGCCTGGATTCGTTCAAGCGGGGGTCAAAATGCAGTCTATCTTGCCCTCAAATGCAGTAGCGAGGAAAAGCGGGTGTATGTTCCTCTTACCACACCAGGTTATCGTTGGATTCAGCTCTCAGTCTCGAATCAGGTCACCGATGGTAAGTGCACCATCAGCCTTTACTCAGATGGCAATTCTAATACCTGGGAAAGTTTTGATGACATTGAATTGGTTCCTGGTCAGTCTATGCTGTCCATTCTTGGAGCAGATATATCGAGTTTGAAGAAATCCGAAGATTTGGGAGGGGTTTACAAATATAGTGATGGAACCCAGGCTGATGCAATACAAATACTCAAAGATCAAGGTCTGAATTATGCACGACTGAGAGTTTGGGTGGATCCCATCGATGGGTACCATGGAAAAGCAGAAATTTTAGAGATGGCCATTAGGCTGAAAAGCCTTGGGATTAAATTACTGGTGGACTTTCACTATTCTGATAATTGGGCTGATCCTGGAAAGCAAATCAAACCAGCAGCCTGGAAAGATTTCGACTTCGAGCAACTCAAAAGAGCCGTATATGAGCATACCTATGATGTTTGTAATAGTCTAGTCCTCCAGGGAACACCCCCCGACATGGTTCAGGTGGGGAATGAGATTAACGCTGGAATGTTGTGGCCGGATGGAGATTATAACCACTTTGATAATCTGGCTGCTCTCCTTAAAGAAGGCTACCAAGCTGTAAAAGATTGCTCCAGCTCAACACTTGTCATGCTGCACATTGCCGAGGGAGGTGACAATGACCTTGCGCGCTGGTGGTTCGATAATATAACGCGAAGGGAAGTCCCTTTCGACGTGATTGGCATCTCTTACTACCCCTTCTGGCATGGAAGTTTGGCAGAATTGCAGGCCAACCTGAATGATATTTCATCCCGTTATGAAAAAGACGTAATCGTGGCAGAAACCGCGTATGCATTTACCGACCAGGAAAATGACTTTCTCTCGAATATCGCCAATAGCGGGATGGTGGTCTCAGGTTACCCATTCACTCCAGAAGGTCAACGCACCATGTTGAGGGATGTAATGTCAATTGTGCGGGCAGTTCCCAATGGACACGGTCTCGGCATTTTTTATTGGGATGCTACCTGGACGGCGGTGACAGGAAATGGATGGGACTCAACGGATCCTGCTTCAGGGAACGCCTGGGAAAATCAGGCTTTATTTGATTTCAACAACCGTGCCTTACCAGCGTTGGATGAGTTCCTGAATCCATAGGTAACCACTCCAATAAGATAATGTCTGTTAGCGGATTAATAAGCCAAGGATGATAAAGTCTTCAAAATTTAGTTAATTTGATGAGAGTATCAGTTATGGATACCAAACCCCCACTCACCGCAGCTTTAAAGCTACATATCGGGTCTGCTTATTACCCAGAGCAGTGGCCTGAAGCGAATTGGCAGGAAGATATCCGCCTGATGCGTGCGGCTGGGTTTAATACCGTCAGGCTGGGTGATTTCGCCTGGTCAACCCTTGAACCGGAAGCAGGGAAATATGATTTTAATTGGCTGGAGCGTGCCATCTCGGCTCTGGGTGAGGCTGGCATCGATACTGTACTATGCACACCGACCGCCGGACCTCCTGCCTGGTTGGTGAGCCAATATCCGGATATTCTACCTGTTGATGAAAATGGTCGGCGTGTCCAGTTTGGCAACCGCTATCATTACTGCGTCAACTCACCGGAGTTTCACCGGGCAGTGCAGAGACTGGTCAGGCAGATGGCAGAATGCTTCAACACCAACCCGAATATCATTGGTTGGCAGATCGACAATGAGTTTAACCGTTACTGTTATTGCCCACGCTGCCAATGCCTATTTCAGGAGTATCTGAAACAGCGCTATGGGACGCTTGAGCAGCTCAACCTACACTGGACTACTGCTTATTGGAGCCAGACTTACAATGCCTGGGAGCAGATCCCGCTCCCGATCGGTCAGCATAACCCTGGGCTGATGTTGGAATTCAAACATTTCATGACCTTGAGTTACCAGCATTTTCAGCGCTTACAAATCGACGAACTACGACCGTATCTGCGTGAGGAGGTATGGATCACGCATAATTTTATGGACTGGCATGACGGCTATGACCATTATGCGATGAGTAAAGATCTGGATATCGCCTCCTGGGACTGGTATGTGGGCATGGGAAACCACGATTACCAGACCTCGGGAGCACAACATGATCTGGTACGTGGATATAAACGCCGGAATTTCTGGTTAATGGAAACCCAACCGGGGAATGTCAACTGGAAGCCGATCAATAATGTGCTGAACAAGGGTGAAGCCCGCCTCATGGCCTGGCATGCTGTGGGTCATGGTGCTGACGCAGTCCTTTACTGGCAGTGGCGCTCGCCATTGGGCGGACAGGAACAATATCACGGCACACTGCTTGACACCTCAGGCAAACCACGTCTTTTTTACACTGAAGCCCAGCAGCTCGCGAACGATTTTTCATCCACATCTGATTTAATCGCCGGATCTAAATTGGAAGCTGATGTAGCGATGCTGAATTGTTACGATAGCCGCTGGTCGATCCAATGGCAACCTCACCATAAAGATTTCGACTATATAGCTCATTTCCTTAACTATTACCGGCCTCTTACGGCCCAAAATGTCACCTTGGATATTATCTCTGCTGACGAATCTCTCGATGGATATAAACTGGTGATTGCCCCAACCTTGTTGGTTTTGAATGACCAAAGGGTGGCACACCTGAAAGCATTTGTTGAAAAAGGTGGGCATCTTGTGCTGACCCTGCGAAGTGGTATGAAAGATGAATACAATGCCCTGTTGCCCACGCCTCAACCGGGAGGTCTGGCGGAGCTATGTGGGGTGGAAGTGGAGGAATACTATGCACTGATGACTCCAGTACCGGTTGAAGGTGATACCTGGAAGGGTACATCCAGCATCTGGGCGGAGCGGTTGCGGATACACGATGGAGAAGGGACGCAAGTGTTGGCAACCTACGGAGCGAGTAACGGCTGGTTGGATGGACAACCGGCGATCACCAGACACCACTTTGGGAAGGGTACAGTTACATTTATTGGAGCGTACCTGGATGATGTGAGCCAAAAATCTCTTCTTCAGCAAATAACCCGGGAGGCAGCCATAACACCGGTGATGGTAACACCTGCAGGGGTGGAAGCCTGTAGGCGGGTGACAGTAGACAATAGAGAAATATTCATCCTGATTAACTATAACCGATCGGAGCAACGAGTACAGCTACCTTGGTCTGCCCACGATCATTTAAAAAACAACGCTGTTGGTAATCAGGTAACTCTTTCACCCTACGACGTTGCCGTGTTAACCCGCAAGGGGTAAATTGTCTTCTATATGTTTTCATCGGTGCTGTTTTAAGTTTTTTAATAATAAGTAGTTGTAATCTGTGTTTATCAGTATATATCTGTAACAATTTTTCTTCTTGCACCTGCGGTTTAGGTATTGTAATTTTAGTGTTATTATCGTGTTCATTTGTGTCAATCTGTGGTTATTTCAAGTCCCATCCATCTTAGGTGACTTCTATGTCTGATCAAATCCGCAACGTCTCACAAATCATTACCCCCATCAAAGTGATGGAAGGTGCAGGTGTACTGCTCAAGCGCTCCATCGCCACGCGCACGTTGGACTACTTTGACCCTTTCCTGCTGCTGGACCACTTCGGCTCAGACAACCCTGACGATTACCTGGCGGGCTTTCCCATGCATCCGCACCGCGGCATCGAGACGGTGACATACATGCTGGCGGGGAAGGTCACTCATAAGGACAGTCTGGGAAACCACGGCACCATTGGAGCGGGTGACGTTCAATGGATGACTGCCGGGCGCGGTATCATGCATGAGGAGATGCCCAAACCCGATGAGGGGAAAATGGAGGGCTTCCAACTGTGGGTCAACCTGCCTGCCAAACTTAAGATGACCAACCCACGTTATCAAGATATTGCATCGAAAGACATTCCCGAAGTGGAACTGCCGGGTGGGGTGAAGATCCGCCTGATCGCCGGGCATTTGGGCTCTACCTCAGGTGCGGTGACCGATATCTATGCCGACCCAATCTACCTGGATGTGTCTCTGCCACCTGAGGCATCATTCATTCATCCAGTTATAGCCGGTCACAACGCCTTTGCCTACCTGTTCCGCGGTAAGGGTATGTTTGGTGCTACAGCAAGCCTTGCTGAAGCACCGCAGCTGGTCCTCTTTGGTGATGGTGATGTGATCAATGTACAGGCTGCTACAGAAGGAGGGCGCTTTCTGCTCGTCTCCGGTCTACCTTTAAGTGAACCCATCGCCCGCTACGGTCCCTTCGTGATGAACACCAAAGCAGAGATCGAGCAAACCCTGGTGGAACTACGGAATGGGACATTCATAAAGAGCAGCAATTAGTTTTTAGCGATTAGCTACCCATTTCTCCACCATCCCCTCCAGCACATCCATCGGCACCGCCCCCGATAGTAGCAGTAGATGGTGGAACCCACGCAGGTTGAACTTGCTGCCAAGCTTTTCCTCCGCATGAGCACGCAGCTCGCGAATCTTCAGCTCCCCGATTTTATATGCGAGTGCCTGACCCGGCCAGGCGATGTAGCGGTCAACCTCATTGATGATGTTCAGCAGTGTGGAGGAGGTATTCTCCACAAGGTGATCGATGGCTTGCTGGCGCGACCATCCGAGTGCATGCATGCCGGTATCTACCACCAACCGGCAGGCGCGCCACATCTCATAGCTCAAACGACCAAAGTCTGAGTATGGATCAGTGTAGAAGCCCACTTCAAGGCCTAACCGCTCAGCATATAACGCCCAACCTTCCACAAAGGATTGGTAGCCACAGTACCGGCGGAACATCGGCAGCTCTGATAGCTCCGCCTGGAGAGCAAGTTGTAAATGGTGCCCCGGAACCGCCTCATGTAATGACAAAGCTTCGATCTCGTACAATGGACGTGATGGTAGGTCGAAGGTATTGACATAATACACTCCGGCGCGTGTTCCATCCCCCAATCCCGGGTTGTAATACGCCGCCGTTTCTCCCTCAGCAGCGTAATCGGGCACTGAACGGATGCCATACGGCATCCTGGGCAGGGTCTTGAACAGGCGCGGCAGCTCACCATCCATGCGCTTGAGCACCAGGGCAGTCTTTTCCAGCAGTGCCTCAGGTGTGGTGACGTAGAACCTCGGGTCAGAGCGCAGGAATTCAAGAAAATCCGGCATCGTGCCCTTCCAGCCTGTCTTTTTGATCACCTCTTCCATCTCTGCCCGGATGCGATGCACCTCATCCAGCCCGGTCTGGTGCACCTGCGTTGCGGTCAGGTGAAGTGAGGTGTAATAGTGTATCCGGTGAGCATAGAATGCCTCTCCCTCTGGCAGATCGGCAACTGCGATATTCTCGCGGGCTGCAGGCGCATACTCCTGCTCCACAAACTGCAGGAGGGCTTGATAACCAGGAACCACCGAGCTGAGAATAGCTTTCTGGGCAGCTTCACTTAGCTTATGGCGGTTCGGTTCGCTGATCTTGGCGGGGAAATGCCTGAAGGGTTGATACAGGGCACTTTGCGTTGGGTCAGCAACCATCTGTGCTTTAAGCTGCTTATCCACATCCGTCAAGGTACAGCGCGGCGGCAGGTAACCGGTGCGCAAGCCCGACCGCATCAGCTCAATATTCTCACGGGCATAATGCTGGTATGCATTTAGGCGGGAGATGTAATTCGCATAATCCTGTACGTTTTCAAAAGGCATCACCTGGAATATGTCGGGGAACATCAGGTGAAAGCCAGCCGTGCGTGAGATGGGTAGGCGGTAGGCATTGAAACCGAGCTCTGCAATCTCATCTTCAAGGAGGTGGCTGAACAGCTCGTGATTAAGCTGATCTATGTCCGAAAGCGATTGACGAGAGATACTTCCTAAACGTGTGCGGAAATCGATGAGCTGCTCTCGCCACGAGTGGTATGCTTTCTCCGTGGCGGAAGGCATGCGGTCATTGAAGCGCTGGTCACCGACGTAGGTGGCGAAAAGCGGGTCAAATCGCATCCAGGCTTCCCATTGGTCCTGGATGAGTTGGTGCAGGGGGGAGAGAGGTGTGGGCATCGTGGACTCCTTATCTTCAGATAATGTATTATCTCACAATGGAGGTTGCGTTGAGGGCGGGGCTTTACGGCAAGAAACCCAACATTCTCAATGGATGATGTAGCGTTTCGGAAGTTCATCAAAACAACCTACGATGTGGGAAGAGCTGAAGTGATGTAAAGGGAGGGATTCGATGCCAAATAAAACGAAGAGGGATGAATCCTTTTTGAACAGGAGTTTTGGGGTGGTGGAGGAGACATGGAAGAATAAGGTCATGAATTATGGTCAACGAGGCGAGCTAGAAATAGGATTTTCTCAGGTAGAATACTCGATACCAGATCGAGATAGGCACTCGATATGGGAGGATAGCAGTGTAGAAAATAGTGACGCGGAGATTCGGCGGTTGGTGGATGGGACATGTTGGTTTGGTAATGGCAGGATTGATTGGTGGTCGAAAAATGCCATTATCTCGCTCACGAAGCATGTTCGCGACTGCGGGTAAAGTCTACCCGTGTTCGCGACGCGTGCAATCGTTTGCCCTTGAAAACGAAAAGGAACGAACCATTTTTTGATAGGGAGGTGTGGTACTTTGGGAGAAGCATGGACGAAGGGAGGCATAGGGCAGGATATGCGAGGTGTTCTGGAAAGCGGATAATGGAAGGTTGGAACGTTTGAATGTTCGAAAGTTGGAACATTGGATAGTTGAAAAGCGAATTAACAAGACATAATTGTATCGAAATAATTCAATTGCATTCAATTAATCTTTTTGGCGAAATAGCACTCTGCATGACAGTCTTCGTGAGATATAGGGCGATTGGAAGGATAGGAAAGAAAATTAAGAACGGTCATGAGGAACATCGGTTCAGATCGACCGAACCAGAAAATCACCGATATTATAGCACAAACGTTCTAATCCACAAGAGGGTTATGAATTTTTTAAGATTTCTCATAATAAGCCCAGGGTCAGTATGCAAAGAAATTCACTTTATATAGAAAAACACTGATCTTTTTAGGGGATTTTATGGTTTAGCAGAACAGCAAACTTAAAATTGACCGCACATATCGACCAAAGAACGGTCGATACAGAAGATCACTGATGTTCTGATCCACGAGGGGTTTTACCAAATTCATGGCTTTTGGCCAATATTTTAAGATTTCTAATGTAGGAAAAGCGGATCAATAGGGGCACAGGAGAGGAATACTAACCTCGGAGCAGCAAATATTCTCATGCACCCCGATAAATCATCCGTTCATACAAAAAATCTGATAAGATAAACCCCGGAAAATTACAAATGCTAGAAAATCCAGAAATTCCCGATGATCTCATCATCACCCAAATGCAAGCTGAATATGGGCTGGATGTTTCCAAGGTTAACTTCCTCCCCATTGGTTATGACGTGAATACCACCGTTTATCGGGTGGGTATGTCTGATGGCGCAGCATACTTCCTAAAGCTGCGAAAAGGCGCATTCGACCCGATCACAGTGTTTGTTCCGCAATACCTGAGTAGTTTAGGTATCCAAACCATCATCGCCCCGCTGGAGACCCAAAATGGTCAACTTTTCGGGAAGCTTGAGGACTACACGATCATCCTCTATCCTTTTATCCCCGGTAAGGATGGCTATCAGGTGAGGCTGACTGATCAGCACTGGATTGAGCTTGGACAGACCTTCAAATTGGTGCACACGGCTCAAATCCCTCCCTCTCTCTTTCCGCTGATTCCAGGCGAAATATACGACCCTCAATGGCGGGAATGTGTAAAGCGGTTTCAGGCACAGATCGAACTAGGATCTTTCAACGAACCCGTCGCTCAGAAATTAGCCAAATTTATGAAAAGTAAACAGCACGAGATCAGCCAGATGGTCAGGAGGGCGGAGGAGCTTGCCGGATCCCTCCAGCAGCAGCCACAGGATTTCGTGTTATGTCATACCGATGCCCACCCCGGGAATTACCTGATTGCAGATAACGGTGAGCTGTACCTGGTGGATTGGGATAACCCTATCTTCGCTCCCAAGGAGCGTGACCTGATGTGTTTCGGCTCGGGGATGTCTGGTATCCAACCGGGTGGTCGGGAAGAGCAGCTGTTCTATCAGGGCTATGGATCCGTTGTTGTCGATCAAAAAACATTGGCCTATTACCGCTACGAGCGCATTATCCAGGATATCGCTGAATTCGGCAAGCAATTGCTCCTGACCACCGCAGGTGGTGAAGACCGGGAACAGTCGTATCAGTACTTCACAAGTTCTTTTTTGCCGGGTGGTGTGGTGGATGCGGCACATCGAACAGACCAGTTTTCGGGACGCAGGTAAATCTTTAGGAGGAAATATGCAACCTGTAGAAGATAAAAAAGATAAGGGTGTGATGACCCCGACTCGACGCTGGGGAGGGTTATACACGGTTGGTTTGATGCTGCTGTTATTGACTTTCTTCGTTTACCACCAATGGAAAGGGACCGGCTTCTTCACCGATAAATTTGGCCCAGCGGAGATGCTGGCGTTATACGGACCCATCGTGATCTCTATGGCACCCCCCATACAACGCGCTATTCAGGGACACAGTAATCCTGCTCGCCCCTTGGAAGCTGCCTCCGATTTATCCCTAGCTATTGGTTCCATCTGGCTTTGGAATCACTTTCCATTCAATTTTACTCATCTAGCCGACCCATTCCCCTCTGCCATGCACTTCGCCTTTGCGTGGATCACGAATAATGTCGGCAGGTTCATCTTGCTGCTTCAGATCGTCATTAGTTTTATTTCAAGCATATCGACGATCATGACTTATTTATCCGAGCGAAGGAATAGGAAGAATTCGGCTGGATATTGAATTATATCGATGGCAATGGAAAATATGCTGATTTTATTGCGTTAATGGCGCAGCGTCGCTGTGGTTTAAGATCGGACCGGACTAGGTGCGCCCTTACAATTTCTAGGATTTTCGAACCCAAACCAGCTCCTCGATCTCTTTGCCCCTGGCATTCGAAAACCACTTGCCATCCTCCGAAAGCTCGAATCCGTTTTTCTCCAATACGTGGATGGAGGCAATATTATCCTTGGCCACCCTGGCAGTTAAGGGTCGTACAGTCACCACTTCCAGGAAGAGTGCCAACCCATGGGTGGCAATGCCCTTGCCCCAAAATTCCCTCCCCAGCCAGTAGCTGATCTCGGGCTCGCCACCCCAGGCATGGCACAGCACCGAGCCTGCCACATGCCCCTCATATAGGATAGTGCGAATGGTAATGCTTTTATCCGCCAGTACCTTTTCCCAATGTGCATCGAATGCCTGCCGGTCGGTGGGATCCTTGGCGGTAAAGGCTGCCATCCAATTGGCCTCTGGGTCGAGCTGCTGGTCGAAGAGGAGGGGAAGGTCACCCCGTTTCAATTCGCGTAACTGGACGAGGGGTTGTGATATCGATAGCTCCATATTTGCTTTGCCTCTTGGAGCAGGCTTTCACTTGCCAAACATTTCCTTCGCGGGCCAGTGCATCCACAGCTGGGTGATGATGACCGCCAGGTTCACCGCCTGGGCAGCCAGGGTGTTGAACATTGGCCACCTTCCCCAGAAAACTGCGATGCCAATGAAGGATACAAAGGCGAAGATCAAAGCCAGTGGTCTCCATAAATCCCCTGGGATGAGGATACCCCAGAATGATAGGGCAGCTGCTGCGAAACCTAGCAGGGATGCGACCCAGAAGAGGATGGCGATGACTTTTGCCGCTTGGGGTGAGAGTTTGGGGAACAGCCACGAATACGCAGCCAGCCATTTTCCGCTTGGCACTCCCCGGTCGATAGCAATTAGTGCCCCAATCGCCCCCCCATGACCCAACCCGTGCACCAGGAGCACTCCGGCGATGAGGATTTTGATGGTTTGTTCAGACATAATGTTCTCCTATAAACCCACCTAGTCCATTGGGCTGATCTCTTAATTCATATTGATTATTTTACACCAGAGATATAAAAAATAGACTTGGTAAAGTGAATCCCATTGGGTTGCTTGTAGGGTTGGAGTTCTTTGAATATCGCTTCCTTTATTTTTTGTAGATTAGCAGCACTATTAATCGTGATTTTCTCAAATAACGAATCCCAACCGATGTTTTGCATTTGCCGCCACCATTCTTCTTCGTCGGTTGAGACAAATTCCGCTGTCTCCCTGGAAATCTCGATATTTCTAAAGCCGGCAGCTCGAAAAATGATCTCATAACCCTGCGCCTTTTCATATGCCATTCCGATCGGGCGCTGTTGCAGGTATTCGCCATCTTCCAGGATGGCCGGGTAGTGGCGGATTATGGCTTCTTCCATCCAGGCCAGATCCTTTTGTTCCTCCCATGAACAGCAGATGAACCTGCCTCCCTTTCGCAACACACGCCGGATTTCACTGGCTTTTGTATCCGGCTGGGTGAATTCGAAGCGGACGAAATCGAAACAATCGTTCCAGCCCATGAACCCGCACAATGCGATGTCAAATGAACCAGTCGGGAATCCCAGGTTCCTGGCATTGGTGAACAACACCGCCACATTTACAAGCTTTTGCCGCTCTATCCTAGAGTGGGCGATTGGTATTCAATGCGGGCAGATATCAATTCCGATTGCATAACCCCTCGCGCCAGCTTTCAGTGCCGCTGGAAAAAGAGAAGGTCCGGTACCGCAGCCTACATCCAATAGCACTGCCCCCGGACAAATTGCGGCACGCTCAACCAGCCTGGCACCGAAGTAATCCCAATAATCCGGTCCTGTCAGACTAATTACACCCAGCGGTCTACTCCAAATCCTCAACATTGGATACTTCTTTTCTAGGGTTACACCAGGAGCTAGGTTTTATACTTTCGGTACAACCTCTCCTCCACCACCCAGGTGATCAGGCTGTTGATAATCCCACCCACCAGGCACACAACTGCCACAAAAATCAGCTGACCCGCCAGGAAAATCCAGCCCGCAGATGTGATTTGCGTACCCCAAACCTGCCTGAGATAGCCAAAAAAGGTCAACAATCCAAATACGAGGAACAGCAGTCCGCCTGTGATGACCACCCCATACCAACCAATAAACCTTCGCAGCCCTTTTTGGCGGATCTTTTCCCAATAGGCGATGTCGCGTGGCGTCCAGTCAAACAACTTTTTAATCACTGCTTGTCCTCCATAGTTTGTATTCTCTTTTTATGGGATCAGAATTAAAGAATATCAATGTGCCTGGGACGACTTGGTCTTAGTTTGATTGATAGGGGTGTAGGGTAGGATATCCGTATGCATCTACCAAATTCTATCCCTGCGCCTCACCTATTAAGTTATTGTGCCTAAAATCTTACTCCCATCATTCAGCCAACCGAGTAGTGCTAGGTGTGAGCCGAACAGGGTGGTCAAAAGCTGTAAAACCGGAGATATCAGGATCATCAAAACGATCCAGCCAATGAAACTAGGCATGGGTTCATAAAGGATCATCGGAACACCTGTATTCGCCAGGTCTCGTCCAGGTTCGAAGAGTATTGAGACGGTAGGTCCCCAGATGATGATCATCCCAAGCAGGGTGACGGACGCTGTAATTGTGGCATACCAAAGGACTTTCCGAAAGACCTGCGGTATCGATGTGGTTCTGGCGGTAATATATTTGACCACAAACCATCCGACGGGAAAACCAAACAATATGCAGAAGATGGGTAAGCCCATACCCATTCCAATACAAACAACGTCGAGAAGGACGAATATTCCAAAAGCCCACAAGGGTCTTAATCCCAGAAATTTTTTCATATTTGCCTGTTTTTAGAATACGACCAGTTCCAATTGACGCCTGATTATCAGAGTGTGTAGTAAGGGCGTTTCACCCGATGCATATGTTTCGAAGATTATATATCTCAACAGCGGTAGCAGGCTTGTGCGTCCTTTATAATTATCGCGCTGTTTCGGACAATCCGCCCACCTCACCACACCCCCAACCATAGTCGATCTTTACCTTCAGTGTGTACTCCTTATAGCCTTCTATTTACTTCTGCAGGGATGGCGAATACAAGTATCCATGGTGACCCCAATAATATGGGCATCCTCAACGGTAACGTCGACGAGTCCATTCGAAATCTCACACAGATGTGGTGGGCGTTAATATCACGATGGGGATTCGGCGCATCATGCCCTTTTGGTACTGAAGGTATTGTTTGTTCTGATGGGTTACTAGCTCCCACAACCGTACGTATTCATCCTCCTGCGCCTGGCGGGCTTCCACCGGTATAATGGTCGCACCCACCTGGATGGTGGTGCGTGGATTTTGCAATAGATTTAGATACCAATCGGGATGATTTTCATTGCCCCAATTCGTTCCTACCAACACATAGTTTTTCCCGTCTCGGTAATATGAAAGCGAAGTCGTGTAGCTCTTGCCCGATTTGCGTCCACGAGTATGCAGCAATAGGATGGATTGCCGGCCCAATTTGCTCCCCAGGCGACCGTTTGTTACTCTGAACACAAAACCATTTGTTGCGGTGAAGATCTTGATCCAATTGTTCATGTTGCAGCCTCCTGGGTGAATTCTTACCACACCCCCGGTAACAATCGGTACCTGACCTCCTGAGTATACTCCTTGTAACCCGGCAGCTCCGCTTGCAGCAAGCGATCTTCTAAAGCCGTGCGGATGATCATCAACACGCCCGCTGGGATAGCGAACAGCAGCGCCCACAATGACCCCAACAGGATGGGCACACTCAGCGCCTGGAAGAAGAACCCTACATACCCCGGGTGCCTCACGAAGTGGTAAGGCCCAGTGCGGCACACCTGCTGCCCCCGGTCAGCTTGAATGCGCACGGCGGTGGAGAAGAAGGCGTTGGTGATCATCGCCCAACCGGTCAGCCCCAGGCTGAGCGCGTAGACCACCGCCCCCAGCACGTGCCATGGGAAGGCGAGCTCTCCCGTCCAGTTAAAGCGAATATCCAGGGCTGCAATTATCGGCATCAGGAAGTACTGCCCGATCAGCCAAGCTCCTCCCACCAGCTTATCCCAATCCTTGACTTCTTTCGGTTTACCACGCTCGGCGATGGTTTCAGGGCTGGTACGTAACATGAAGACTGCGTTGATGGACAAACTTATCAATCCGATACCCAGGAAGACCCACGCCCAAGCCCAATTGAGCCTGCCAGAACCTAGAAAGAGCTCCAGCCCCATCACAATGAACATGATGAGGATCTGAACGGCGCGGGCAAGGATACCGGCAGATAGGTCAGACTGCTTCTCATGGGTAGTGAAACTAGGTCTTGAATTCATTGTTCCTCCCATTTTGTAAAAACTTAATTTCGGTAGAATATAAAACCGCAAAAGTGGAGTTATTTTCAAGGTATCTGGGCTAGCTCATGCGTGAGCAGGTCGAATCTCCATTCCTTCCAATTTTCATCGACCAGGATCAATTCGTAAGAGACCACCCAACTAACGCTACCAAAAGTGGGATGTTCGGACTCCAGCAGGAGAGCTTGCTTCAATTCTAAATAATCCACCAGTACGAGAGAGGAATTACCCGAGACTGGTTCGCTAAATTCATTTTGGAGATATACCAGCCTCTGACTGTCTGGTGACCAGATAATCGGTCCTATTTGGGCGACTGGGTAATATAAAGAAAATCGGGCAATTTCCTCGTTATCGATATCCCAAACCACCAGGTCCGGCGACGGCCCAACCGATTCATGCTGTGGCCACTGCCAGGCGGCAATTTTCCTGCCGTCTGGTGAGCGGTGACCTATGCCTAGATATCGTTTATCCAGATTCGTCGCCTCCACACGTAAGATGGGAGGTTCCCAATATCCGCTCCCATCCGGCGCTCCCTCACGCGCTTCCGTGTAATAAAAGAACCGACTATTTGGTGACCAAAATAGTCCTCCGAAACCGAAACCACCCAGACCTCCACAAGATTGTAGTTGCTCATCGGCAAGCCGCTCTTTACCTGTAGCAAGATTCACCAGAATAAGTTGTTCATAAGCGTTCTCGGACGTCCCTGCTTGATTTGGCCCAGAAGTCATAACACAATCATAAATGATGATGTCCGCCCGCCACATGCCATCTGGAGAGGGGTACGAGGCATACAGCCTGGGCTGCTGAATGGCAACCACTGTGGCAGCCAGATTTGGGGTGGTTGAAGGGATGGAAGTGCGCGTGGGTGTGCGTGTTGTAGTAGAGGTGCGCGTGGGTGTGCGCGTCTGTGTGGCGGTCAGGGTTGATGTTAGAGCGGGAGTCTCCATTACAGTCGTTGTGGCATTCAGAAAGGTTGCGGTGGTCATTCCATTGGCAGTCAGAGTGGCTTGCCGTTCGGTTAAAGGCTTGCACGCTACCAACTGAAGGAAGATGACAACAACCACAAACACATTTTTCATTCAGCTACTCCTTAAGAATCCCCTGGCGGGATGGAGAGAATAAATCCAAGCATCTTTTTGTTTTCCTGTGTATTTGCATAAATACGCCACTCAGCGACCAATCCATTCTCGATCGTTGCCGTCCAGATGGCATGATCTGGGGCCTCACCCTCCTTCCAGGTGGCATACCCATAGAGGATGACATCGTTGTTATGTGTTTCAACCCTTTCGAAGGTGTTCTGGTACTCAGGAAATAGCTCGAAGAACTTGACCCAAGCCCGGATCATGTTTTCTTTACCTCTGACGACCTTTCCCGCTCGATCGATAAACCGGTGGTCTTCGGTCATGAGATCGGAAATCCGGCGGATATTTTTGGTATTAATGCATTCGTTAAATTTCAGGGCGATCTGTTTGGGATCTATGGAGCCCATATTTACTTTCTATTTGTCATTATTTCTGATTTCGTTCGTAGTTCTGTGGTGAATAATATTTTTCTCAGTTGTATCCGTAGTGAAACGTCTTGTCCTAATCAATGATATTCATGTCCACAATTCCAGGATCATCATCACCACAAACCCCACCATCGCTGCCACCGTCGGGAGGTTGGTATTTCCCTCCCGCTGGCATTCGGGGATCAGCTCCTCAATGACCACGTAAAACATTGCCCCGGCTGCGAAAGACATGGCGTATGGCAGGATGGGTGAGATCACAATCACCGCAGCTGCCCCAATTACCCCGGCGACTGGTTCCACCATCCCTGAAAGCTGGCCGTACCAGAAACTTCTCCCCATCGACATCCCCTCACGTCGCAGAGGTAGCGAGATTGCCATGCCCTCGGGAAAATTCTGGATTCCAATACCCACTGCCAATGCAATCGCACTAGCTAGGTTCACCTGATGCAATACCGAAGCCACTGCCCCAAATGCTACGCCCACTGCCAGCCCCTCGGGGATATTGTGCAGGGTGACTGCCAGCATGAGCAAGGTGCTCCGCTTCCAGCTGGTGGGTAGACCTTCGATATCTGCTTCCGGGAAGCCCAGGTGCAGATGGGGTAGCAAGCGATCGATGATCCACAACACACCCCCACCAAGCAGGAACCCTGCCATTGGGGCGAACCAGATAGGCAGCGTTCCACCGCGTGACAATTCAATTGATGGCGCCAACAAAGACCAATAGGCAGCCGCGATCATCACTCCGGCAGCAAATCCAAGCATGGCGTTAAGGAAGCGATTGCTCACATTCCTGGTCATTAAGACCGAGCCTGCGCCTAATGCAGTGATCGCCCAGGTGAACAGGGTGGCGATCAACGCCTGGAGAATGGGTGAGAGAGTGAGGAACTGGTCCATCATAAACGGTTAATCCTTATTGATTAATTTATCAATGTATAGCCGTCATTCCCAATTTTAAACCATCATCGATCAAGTTCTAGGATCTTGTTCGAACCCAACAGTTTTTCTACCGGCATAACGTCGTTGCTCCCCCCAATTACTCCGATTCATATTAAAACTCCATATTCATGACTTGCCTTACTTCCAATAACGTCTGTTCCCCCACCAACCGCGCCTGCCAAACTCCCATTTTAAGCACATCTCGGATGTAATCCATATTCTCCTCAAGCTCTTTCCGCCTGGCTCGTATCGGACGCAAATATTCATTGAGTGATTCAGTTAAAACTTTCTTCAGTCTCTCACCGCCGCCATTCCCAATGTTTTCAGCTATTTCTTCTGGGGAACGTCCAGTGCTAAGCGCAATGAAATTGATCAGATTGGATACCTCCGGTCGGTTGATCGGATCATAGGAAATATTTACCTCTGTATCGGTTTTAGCTTTTTTGATCAAAGCCGCGGTTTCGTCCTCTGTAGCACTGAGCATAATCGTATTATGCTTGCTTTTACTCATTTTTTTCGCCCCATCCAATCCAAGAATGAGGGGAGCCTGGCTTAATAACGCCTGTGGCTCTGGGAAGACCGGTCGCTGAGCTGCGAAGCGCTCGTTAAACCGTCGTGCAATTACGCGCGTCAGCTCAAGATGGGGAAGCTGGTCTTTGCCGACCGGAACGACATTACCTTTACAAAACAAAATATCAGCTGCCTGGTGCACCGGGTAGGTATACATCCCGGCGTTGATTCTGCGCTGACCAGATGCCTGGATTTCATCTTTGACGGTTGGATTTCTGTTCAATTCTGAGATGGTTACCAATGTCAAAAAGGGGAGCAGGAGTTGATTCAACTCGGGAACATGACTGTGTGGGAAAATGAATGTCTTGCCATCATCAGGATTGATCCCTGCAGCAAGGTAATCGAAAGTGAGCTGCCTGACGTTTTCAGCGATTGATTCAGAGCTATCCCGGTCAGTTAATACCTGGTAATCCGCAATGACGATATACGATTGAACCCCAAGTCGCTGCAGCCTGACACGGTTCTGGAGTGATCCGAATAAATGCCCGATATGTAGGCGACCAGTCGGTCTGTCCCCGGTCAAAACTCGATAGTTCTCTGGGTGCAGGATTAAATCAGCTTCAAGTTTATTGCTCCTTTCTAAAGCGGTACCAAAGGAGCCATAATCAATCTCATTGGAAGTTGTCTTTTCAATCATTCCCTTTTCTCTTAAACTCCAAGCATCGAACGATCAAAACTTGACAAACAATCCTCAGCGGACCCTGTAACTATTGTAGGGGGGCATTGTGCAACCCTTTTTGATTGTGCGTGACCCACCCCTACTTAATTGTCTCCAATTGGCAGATCTTCCCACCCCTCCGGTAACCTGGGGATGCTCCGTCCTTTTGGCGGAACCCAATTCTCCCAACCGTCACAAAACGGGGACGCATTGGCATGCAGCATGGCGATCACCCGCTCCCCTTCTGCACGGATGCACTGCACTTTCTCATGAGAATACACACCGATGGTTTCAGCCTCGCTGAACTCATCCTCATCCTTCCAGTACCACTGGGTTCGGTCCGGGCTGATCACAATATCCAACATTTGATCCATGGTATCAAACCCAAGCCTCGTCCGGCGCAGTGGTTCCTGCATATGCACATACCAGCAGCGCATTTTACGCGTACCAGCTTTCCACATGATCTGTATCGAATGGGCTGCTCCATGAGCATTTAAGGATAGCACATCGTTATCCGTCCAATTGCGATCCTCCAGCTCGATGTGATTAACCAATTCGTCATGGACGGTTGGTCGTCTGACCGGCGAACGAGTGGGGGTTCCAACTGGCCAGTACAATGCCAATAACTCGGGTGTATCCTGGACAACGTACATCGGGCACACCCACCAGAGCTTCCCCTTCAATACACCGCGCATCACAATGATATCGCCGGGTATCCAACGAGCATTGGTATCCAAACCTGGTCTCATAGGGTCAAGCTTTGCTCATTGGCAAATTGGTTCCGCAGTAGGGGCAGTTCGCCGATTGTGGACCGGTCCACTTTACCTCATGACTGCGGATGGGCCCATTGCAGCTCGGGCATGCCTGAGGCAATAATTCTAAACGGTGTTCCTGCACCGGATTGGTATACGAACTCTGAGCAGGCATTGATGTAACCGCTGCTGGTTGTGTGGGTACATCGAAAGGCGTTTCGTCTACAAACGCATGCGGAGCAAAACGCTGCAAGAATCCTTCGTATAAGGCACTGATTGCCAGCAGCACCAGGATGCCTGGAAAGATCCAATTTCTTGAAAACAAGATGTACAACCCAACCAGCCAGATCACGGCATGCAGGCTTCGCCACGGACCAACCAATTTTTTCTTCGGTTCTTTGTTGCTCATATACACTCCTCCCATTGGGGATGATGATCCAAATCTAAGAATCTTACTATACTTCAAGACTCGTTAATAGGATAGAACCAGTCACGATCTCGATGGCGAAATTGGAGCAAATTATACGAGATGTAACCTGGTTTTCCATGATTCATGCCCAGGTGTCATTTGCCAATATCCTCTAAGAATTTCTTCCCCACCTCAAACACCTTATTTCTCTGTGGGTGGAACAGCCAATCTATCCAGCGCGCTCGCTCGAGGTCATTGGGATGCGTGGCATGTCCTGCCAGCCTGATCCCAAGAACGGTAAATCCTCTCTCCGCCAGGTACTCTCCTAATGAGCGCATCTCCCCGGGCATGGCAGAGAATCCGTGCAACAGCAGGCAGCCGGTCTCGCCGCCTGGCAGGAAAAACGGCTCACTTTCTGGGACGATGTAACTCACAGGTTTTTTTTCATGAAAACTCTGGCACACCGCGGGATCCACCCTGGCACACGGTGTTTGTATGCTTCCCAATCTTCACCGAAAACCTGTGCCAGGGCTTCTTCCTCCTTATGACCCCGGTAGAGCAGCCCGAGCATGATCACTGCAAAAAACAGCATGGTCCAGGTGCGATACAGCAGCAAACCGCCCCAACCCGCCAGGATGACCGCCAAATACATCGGATGCCGGACGTAGTCATACGGCCCCTTGATCACCAGCTGGTGAGTCTGATGCAGGCGCACGCCAAAACCGCTGGATGCATTGAAGTTCATGCCCAGTGTGTGTAATCCCCACAGGTAGAGTCCCAGGCTGATGAAGAATATTCCTCCTCCCAGGAGCGAAAGTATCAACCGCACCGGCCATGAGAAATGGATGGGCAGTGGTATCCATAATAAATATCCGAGGATGACGAACATCAATGTGGCAATGAACAGGTAACGCGTGCGCAGCACTTGCTTTGCAACACCAGTCTGGGGTCCGCTGGGGCGCGATTGTGCCACCAGCATGTTGTAGAGGGCGTAGGCAAGCGTGCCCAACCCGGCAACAGCACCCAGCCAGAGCAGGTCAATCTCGATGGTATCGATCAGGGTAGGCATATTTATTGCGTGTAGTCGTCGAATGGTTTAATTTCGAATAACTAACAATCAAAATCCTAAGCAACCCAAGGAAAAATATTAACCTGGCAAACGATGATAAAAAGGATTTTAGTATAAAATCGCCCACCATACCAGTCCCTTGGGGAGGAGAACGTAATAAAAAAGCAGCGATTGACACCCTTCCAATCGCTGCCTCTGGATTTGAAATAAGTGATTACCTGATGATTATCGGCGAATAGATGCGTTGATTTGTAATCGTCAAGTTGGCACCGACGTAGGTCAGAGTGTAGTTTGTGTTTAGAGCCAATGAGCTCTGTAGGATAGCGTAAGTGCCCACATTCTCGCCTGCAACGCGGGTAAGAGCACCTGAGAAGGTGTCACTGAATGCCAGTGACCCCGATGTGATCATGTAGGTTAAAACAGGATCCGGACGACCAACAACCTTGGACTTAGCGTCAGCAGTGACCGTGATGGGTCGCTTGGTGATGGTAAAGTTGGCTGTATTGGAGGTAATGTTGTAATTACTGAGCACACCAGCCGGGGAGAGTGTAGCGCTTATGGTGTATGGGCTACCTAGGACAGTCTCGCCTGCAGTGCGAGTATAGACTGGTGTCACATTGTCAGCCGGTAAAAAGCCGGTGAGTGTGCCAGTCAAGGTTGGGTCGTTATTGCCATAAGTCTTGCTGACCGCATCCGGTGTGACTGATGCAGGTTTTTTATTGACGGTAACCGTGTCGCTGCCGCTGCTGAGACCATCGTTTGCATCACCACTATAATTGGCGGTGATGAGGTGAGAACCGGTTCCAACCGTGGTGGGTGTATAGACTACAGAACAGGTTGCAGTTCCGAGAATCTCCTCAGTAAGAGTGCATTGTGTGAAGTCAAAGGTTCCGCTTCCGTCCGTCGTCCAACTGACCATGCCGGTGGGTGTTACAGTGCCAGCGTCTGTGACCGTTGCGACACAGGTGATGCTGTCACCATATGTGATCGGCGTCCCAGTTCCACAGGTAACGGTTGTCGTCGAGGGACTCAATGTATAGTAAACCGTGATCTGCATATAGTCAACAGAAGCGTCCCGATGGCTATTTCCAAAGTTCTGTCTCTGGGCAGCGAGAACCACCCCAAAGTCAGCAGAATTGATATCTTGCGAAGTCCACGTGGTACCCCAGAGATCGGTGGGGCTACCATAAGTGGCTGTTCCGAAGATAATTTCTGGCCATGCAGTTGTTGTATCAGCATTATTATCGCCAACGATCAAGCCTCCCTTAACCAGGCTAACCACGTTATCGGTAATGTTTGGAGCGTGGCCACTAGACTGGCGATTGATCACGACCTCGATACCCATGATGGTTGCACCAAGTGGAAGATTAAAACCGTATTGTGTGCCTTTCAGGTAATTGGAAAAAAGGTTTGTTTTTCTAAGAGTGGCAGTTGCATATGGACTACCTGTTGGAAGGGTAATATTGTTTGGACCGGACCAAGCGGATGTCCCGACGCCTGTAACATTGGTACCTAATCCTGCGTTGCTAGGGCCTGAAGTATCAGCCAAGGCGGTTGAGACGGGTCCGGCTACCAGAAGCAGGATGATGATGGTCAGCGCTAGTCCACTTTGAATTAGCGATCTAAATGATTTCATAAATTGATTCTCCTTATAATTAATTAATTTATTCCATATAAGTATAACGGATTTTTAAATTCGAAAGGCTTACACCTTTGTAAAGTTTTGGGTATCAAGCACACCCTGATCATCCCCCTTTAGCGAGTGCTCAGCGTGGTTCCGCCTTGTAAAGTGCCACCTCGATCCCAGCCGCACAGATATTGCCATACGTCATCCGATTGTTGGTGTGGTCATAGACGATGTGCTGTAAAACACGAATTCAATTTCAATTCATCGAATTAGCTGTTTGATATGATATCTGGGGCTCACCGGTTACGACCAGGCGGGAGGGGTGAGGTCCTCCCAGTGTTAAACATCTCTGCACTGAGCTTATATCCAATCGCCTCGAGGCGTGGGGAGAACATTGGCCTGATACCGGTTGGTCTGAAAAAACCGAGAATATCACCATCTGGTGAGACCCCCGTCTGTTCATACTTAAAAATATCGGTCATGACAATCGTATCCCCTTCCATACCCGCGACTTCAGAAATTGCAGTTATTTTACGAGGGCCATTTCTCAACCGGGATTCATGGACGATCAAATCCACAGCTGAGGCTATTTGCTGGCGGATAACTTTCAAAGGCAATTCCATCCCAGCCATGAGCACCATGGTTTCCAAACGCGATAGGGCATCACGCGGCGAATTGGCATGCAGGGTGGTTAACGAGCCATCATGGCCGGTGTTCATCGCCTGTAACATATCGAGTGCTTCACCTCCTCGACACTCACCGACGATGATCCGATCCGGACGCATGCGCAGGGAGTTCCGGACCATGTCACGGATCGTTACCTCTCCGCGCCCATCGATGTTGGGAGGCCTGGCTTCCATCCGGACTACATGATCCTGATCCAGGCGAAGCTCAGCAGAATCCTCGATTGTTACCACACGCTCTGTCTCGGGGATAAAACCGGAGAGCACGTTGAGCAAAGTTGTTTTACCCGAACCTGTTCCACCGGAAATGACGATATTCAACCTGCCCAACACACACGCCTTTAAAAAATCAGACATCAAAGGTGTAAGTGCCTCGAAATCAATCAACTGATCAATGGTGAATTTACTCTTGCTGAACTTCCTAATCGTAAGCATTGGGCCATCAATGGCGACTGGTGGGATCACTGCATTGACTCGTGACCCATCCGGTAATCGTGCATCTACCATCGGGCTTTCAGAATCCACCCGGCGACCGAGAGGGGAGATGATCCTCTCGATAATGCGCATGATATGGTCATTATCATCAAATTTCACCGGGGATTCAATCAGCTTACCTTTCCGTTCAATATAAACCTTTTTGGGTCGGTTGACCATCACTTCGCTGATTTCAGGG
>JBAPSY010000148.1:0-7901 GCA_049281855.1 Anaerolineales bacterium | reverse complement strand
CAAACTGCTCGGCTGCATACGGAGGCGAATGATGTTGCTCGGCCCAAACACGCCCATTGTGTCCGAGTCGTTCACAAAGAGCCTTATTTTGTTTAAGTGAGAGTATAGCTTCTGCTAGTTTGGCTGGATCTTCAGGCGGGACCCACACACCTGCATCAGCCTTTTTTACAAGTTTATAAGTCTCACTATCTTCGTCTACACTGACTAATATCGGTCTACCGCTTGCCATGATCGAAAAGGTCTTCGAAGGTAGTGAGGCTGTACCAATCCCCCTTCGAAGGATAACCGGTGAGATATCCGCACATGCTAGAACTTCTGGTAATTTTTCACGTGGTTGAAAGGGTATGAATTGCACATTCGTTAACTGCCGTTGTTTAGCTTGAGATTGGAGAACTTCCCGACCGGCACCATCACCTACAAAGACAAATTGAACCTCTTTCTCATCAGCAATTATCTCGGCAGCAGTCAATAGGTCTTCTAAACCTTGCGAAAGCCCAATGTTACCAGCATAAAGCACAACGAACCGTCCACTCAGGTTATTTTCTCTTGCAAAGGAATTATTTTTTGGGAGAGGACGGATTAATTCAGTGTCCACCCAGTCATATACCAGCGCCATTTTAGATTCCGGGACACCAAGATTACATAAGCCGGATCTGAACGACTCTGAGAGGATCCTTACAACCTGAGCATGGTTCAAGCAAAACCGTTCCAGGTTAGCAACAACCTTGACAACTGATTTTTGGCGAAAAATACCCAATGTCACTCCGACATCCGGATATACATCATGGACAGAAAAAATGGCTGGCTTTCGGCGCAGAACCGCAAGGCAAGCAAAAGGTAACCATACTCCTAGACCAGGATTAACTGCTATTACAGCATCGTATTTAAGACCTATGCCAGTTAATGTTGCACCTAATTGGTAAATTAAAAACTGTAAAAGGCGTAGAGCGAGATTTGCACGGTTTACGGAGGGAACCCCGATACGGATCACATTCACACCATTTTCAGACGACCGCCAAATCCATTTTCCTCGAAACCCAGCTGAAACTTGTCCTGAAGGATAATGAGGTACATATGTAATCACTGTAACCTGATTTCCACATTGGACCAACTCTTTACTGAGCATTGTAAATAAAGGAGCACTTGGCCCAAGATCGGGTTCATACAATGTGCCAATTATTAGTACATTCATAATTCCACTGTGACCTTTGGATTCCTTTACAAATATATTTTCCGTAGCAAAGGTAATAATCAGTTATTTTTATTCAATACGACTTATGATATTTATTTTCAGATAATAAAAATAATTCTTTGTAAAATAAACGTACCCTAACAGCTACTACAATCAGACAATTAGGTTGAAATAAATATATAGTTTTTAACAAGTTACTGACACAACCATTCAAAGCGTGCCTATTACTAATCTAGCAAATAAATAATGATTACTTATTCGATACACCCTGCCTATATTGAGTATTTCAAGGAATAGATGTATTTATTCAAATTATCTTCAATATTGTGACTTAGGGAGATTATATTTATTCTCAATTGTAGCAAATAGATTCTGCGAGGAGCCTTTCAACTAACTGACCTTAGGTTAACATATCTCCCTGTAGTAATGAAATATTCCTTCAAGCTTTCTCCAAAAATCTGACGAACTTCTTTCAGCAATTCGTTGGATAAATTTATAACTTAAATCATTAATAAAAGGAACAAAAAACGGGTGAAAGACAATTCCTTGTTTCATTGGCAGTTTTTGGAATCCCATTCGAAATTTGAAGGTCTCAAGAGAATCAGGTGCATCGAGAGACTGCGGGCCGTAGGACACATGATTAATTTCCGTGGACGAAAGTTTGAGTTTAGTCAAGGAAAAAACAAGAGCGTTATTTGGATATAAATGCAAGAATTCGGTCGCTGAACTATGATGTAGAATTTCGAAGTAGTCGTCCATCTGATAAGCTACGATAAATGCAGCGAGGTTATTTTCATAAAATGCCCCCCAAGCTTCTATTCCAGATAATCCATTAGCAGATATACAATATCGTTTCCATCTCCTATCCGTCCATATTTCGCGCTTTCTTCCTTGTCTGATCAAAGTATCGATATTGATGCAGTTATGATCAGCCAGTTTTAAGAAATCCAATTGTCTGATTTGAAAATTTTCTAAGCCTCTGCGCGTCTGTCGCCTGGCATATTTCGCATCGACCGAAGTTATATCGTAATTTTTGTCAGAACATACGATCATATAACTACTTTTCCCGACGCAATTAATGGTTGTAAAGTACCTTAAACCAATACAGGGTATGCGCCATAGGATCCTATTCAGTTCTGCTTTACTAGGTGTAATTAAACGGTGATACGGAATATTGAAATAGAATCCTGGATGAACATTATACCAATAACAACTTTCTGACCTATATGTCCGATAACCTTGCAATTTAAAAAATTTCGTGAGTGTCTCTGGTTGCATATTTATTACTCAACAAAAAGTTGATGATATTTGAGACGATTCTGCCAGGTAGCATATTTTCGCCATTCAACTGATATCCTTCGAAACGGGCAAATCTATCACATATTCGTTCATCCACCTGCCTTCAGGAGTTAATAAATCGTGATCCAATTGAAAGCCTTCCCGTATATAGAATTTATTGACTGCATCGTTGTGGTATTTATCCGTGAGTAAATTAATCTTCTTAAGTCCACGTTGTGCCGCTTCACCAAGAAAAGAGGTTATCAATAAATGCCCGATCCCTCGATTTTGACCTTCCGTAGCAACTGCAATGGATAGTAAGGTCCCCCAGCCCGCTGGTCTAGCAGCTTCAGTGGGCAATAAAAAGCCACGGAGCAAATGTGGCAATATTCGGGGATTTCTGACGATTGTAGGAATTGCTGCCCAAAAAAATTTCCATGACCTCTTAATAATTAACCTCCGGTAAAACTGATCAGGCTTGATCGTGCCGATCGCAAATCCATAAATACCTTGTTCATCTAAACCAATAAGAGAAATTCCGGTTGGATCATCTATTACTTCAGAATAAAACTCGGTGAGAAAACGGGAGCCGAGAGAGGTCAGGAAAAAACCCTTGAATGCGTCCAGATGAATTTCAACCACCCTTTTTATATCGCGATGGGTTATCTTTTGAATTCTTATCTTCGAATCCGTCATCGATGCTCCAGATAGCCCTAATTTTCAATCAGATTCCATTGAATCTTGCACAGGCTATTCGAATTGTATTATTGTGAGATAAGGTGAATGGAAATCTTGTATTTATATTAGACAGATGATTAGGCAATTAATCATGGACTGTGCGTTTGCCAGCTTTTCGGTCGTAATACTGTTGCTCTATCCAGGTATAGGTGGTTGTTAAACCTTCCCTTAGCGGCGTGTTGGGCTCCCAATTTAGGATAGACTTGATAAATGTATTATCACTGTTGCGCCCAGCGACGCCTTTAGGAGCATCCAATTTATATGTATGTTGCAACTTTACTCCACCTATTTCTTCGATGATATCCACCAGCTCATTGACCGATACGATCTCGCTTGTACCTAGATTGATCGGTGTGGCGATCAATTTCTCGCAGTGCATGATCTGGTCAATGCCAAAGGTGCAGTCGTCGATGTACATGAAACTACGCGTTCGGGTTCCCTCACCCCATATTTCGATCCTTAAAGAACCGTTATCTTTAGCTTCCACCACCTTACGACAAAGTGCAGCAGGAGCTTTCTCGCGACCACCGTCCCAAGTACCATTTGGACCATATACATTGTGGAAACGCGCAATATGTGTTTCCAGGTTACGTTCAGCATAATATTCCTGGCAAAAGATTTCGGATAATAATTTCTCCCAACCGTAACCACGCTCAGAATTGGCAGGGTAAGCATCTGATTCCTTCAGGGCACGCACGTTCGGATCCTGCTGCAAGTCAATGTTGTACGCACAAGCCGATGAGGAGAAGAAATAACGACTTACACCGGCTTTGTATGAAGCCTCCAGCATATGCGTATTAATCAAGATACTGCGTAGGCATTCCACCCGGTAGCGCTCAATGAACCCCATCCCACCCATATCTGCTGCCAGGTTATAGACTTCCACCGCCCCCTCGACTGCGCGGATGGTATTGGCCTCTTCACTCAAGTCCAAGTTCAAATTATCCACACCTTCGGTCACCTGGTACCAAAGGGGTAGCGGTTTCTTATCAATAGCGCGTATCCGAGTAAATCCCTGGTTGTGAAAATACCGAGTCAAGGATCCGCCGATAAAACCTCCCGCGCCCCCAATGACGATCAGGTCATCTTTCTTCATACCTGGATAGGTTGCAGCAGTTAAATTTTTACGCATCTTTCCTCCATAAGAAATATAAGGATAGTAGTATATATAGAAATGTCATGAATTATTCCAAAATGAAAAGCCCAGGAAACGATCCGCAGACCAGTTTCTTCTTTTTACCTAATTATACTGGATTTGGTGAGACGGTTATTATCGATCTAATGGATCATTGGTATATAAAAACCCAAGTCAAAGGCAGTCGGATCTTATTTATAAAAGCAATTGGCTCAATCAAATAACCTGCGATGGCAGTAGCGGCTTTGATCTGCTCAAAAAATACTCTTGTATTTCCGGATTTGGACAACATTAGGTATTCCCTCTGCACGGAAGGGCTTTTCATCCCCTCAGTTACAGCCGGTGACGATCTGAGGTACCAGACTAAGTTGATATGCATTGATCATATTGCTCAACATTTACGCAAAATCCATAGACGCAGGATAAATTAGCACAAAATCATCTGGAGATGAAAGGCCTTTAAAGAATAATTGTGAAAATACCAGCAAGGTGATGATTAATATAATAATCAACGCAAGAATAAGCTGTGATCGTGGTATTTTTTGATTGGTTTTCCCATATTATTTCCACCTAGCCTTTCTTGTGATAAACCTGATGATTACATTAGATCATCGGTTAGTAATAAATAAAATCAATGAGAATTATTGCTATTTCCTCTTGGTAGAATTTCCTTGAGTACTGAAGAAGATCCAGCCTTCTTCAAAATATAGATCGGCCTATTCTTCACTTCCTGTAAGATAAAAGCGATATATGTTCCCACAATACCGATATTTACCAATATCAGCCCACTGTTGATCAAGGAAAAAAACATCAAGGAACTCCAACCAGGAACCAGTAAGTACTGTTTACCCTGGATATATATTAACATCACATTAACCACTTCGAATAACGCCAGAATGAAGAAAAGGATCCCACATATTAATGCGATCCGCACCGGCAGAAGTGAAAAAGAGAAAACCGCATCTTCGGCCAGCTTGGACATCTTTTTGAGCGTATATTTCGACTTGCCCACCAAACGCCCTGGTGGATTGAAGGGTAGAATCACCGTGTTGAAGCCCATCCATGGGATCATACCGCGCAAGAAGCGGTGGTATTCACGCATATTATTTAGGGTATCGACGGCCTCGCGCGACATCAGGCGAAAATCGGCTGTACCCGATTGGATTGGTGTGCTGGACATCTTTTGGATTAACCAGTAAAAACTCTTCGAAGAAAAGCGTTTGAACAAGCTATCACGTTCATCGTCCAAACGCTGAGTCTGAACAATCTCATATCCAGCCTGGTAAAGGGTTAACATTTTTGGGATCAACGCCGGTGGATGCTGCCCGTCGCCATCCATACTGATCACCACATCCCCTTCAGCGGCATCCAGTCCGGCAGTCAAAGCAGCCTGGTGCCCAAAGTTACGCACCAGAGTTAATACACGCACACGTGGATCGGATGTAGATAATTGAACAAGCTTTTCTGCTGTGCAATCAGTCGATCCGTCATTGACGTAGTAAATGAGGAAGCGCTCGGGCATTGGGTCGATCACGGAACGTAATAAACCGTGAAATGACTCCAGGGCATTCTCTTCGTTATAGACTGGGATCACAACCCCAACACTAGGGATTGGGGCTTCGAGTGAAGGGTGATTGATACTTTCTGGCATTGTATTTCCACCTAACGAACTGTTTCTTTATTTATACGGCTTACGGAGTCGGAGCAACCGTAATTCGTCATTTTTATAATAATACAGACTTATAGATACCAATTAATTGGGCTACATGCTGCTCAATATCATACTGTTCGCAAGCCAGCTTGTAACTCGCCTTTCCCATCGAGTAACGCAACTCATGTTCTTTGGTAAGCCTGCAAAGCGCAGATGCCAATTTTTCGGGCTCCCCAGGATCAACCAAAATACCATTGATACCGTCTTGAATTAAATCGAGTAATCCACCGACTTTGGATGCCACAATCGGTAAACCACATGCCATAGCCTCAAGAACTGCCATCGGCATTCCCTCATAATAAGAAGGGTATACAAAGACATCTGCATCCCGTAGATAGTTAAGCTTTTCTGTACCGTAAGCAAGTGAGTGCAATCTTACACAATCTTCAATATTTGAGGTCCTTATTATTTCACGCAACCGTTCCAATTCCTCAGGGACCAGGGCACCTCCCACCAAATCAAATATCATGTCAAACCCTCGTGAATGAATGGCTTTTGCAGCATCCAATAAATCAAAGGTCCCCTTGGACCTACCGAGATATCCCAAATATAACACCTTGCAAGGTGTTTTATATTGAAACTCTGATATGTGTTTTTCCGCTACAGTAGAATATAGCTTAAGGTTGATTGCATTGGGTAGATAATACACCTTTCGACCATTAACTATAGAACTAAGCTGAAGCCATTCCTTTGAAAGCGCTACAACACCATTCGTCATACGAATTACCTGGAGAAAATACCATTGCCACCATTTTGGTCGTTCATAATAAAGGACTGCCAGGCTACAATGCGGATGTAGAAGCACTTTACTTCCGAATAGGCGTGCAATGCATACACAATAAGTATGTTTTACAAATGAGAGCCCAACTGCGGTACTGATATGGGTTAATTGCGGACGGCTAACTAAGACTGCCTTGGTGAATCTCCAACAATCCTTTATGGCGGCGATTATGTTTGAGAGGGTGGCTTTTCCGGTACTTGAAAGCTCGCGTTTTTGAGAGCTGGTTTGTACAAAATGCAAATCCACTTGATCGGGCAGGGAAGAATTCAGAAGGGTTTGATAATAGAATCCCACACCACCCATCGGAGGTGGCAGGGCGCCGGAAATAAGAACGCGTAATTTGCCTTGATCTTTGGGTGGATTTTTAGGCATTAGTAAAGATTTCCTCAAGACGATCCGCACTTAAACGTTTTTCCGGTGGATAGAGTTTTGCTTCATGGCTCATTATCATTTCTTTATTCCCAAACCGGATCGAGATTCTTTTAGCTGGAACACCCCCAACAATAGAATAAGGTAATACATCTTTATTAACCACGGCTCCTGCCGCCACGATGGAACCTCGTCCTACTCTCACCCCCTTTAAAATGACTGCGCAAGATCCCACCCAGATATCATCTTCGAAGATGACATCCAGGTCATCCTCAGGTCTTTTTTCATGAACATCATACATAAATTGCCCCACGACTGAGGTGTTATGGTTTCCTCCGATAACGGTAACATTGGGTCCAAATAACACCTTATTCCCAATGATGATATTACTCTCCGAAGCCATGAACGAGGCACCATTCCCGATTGATACATCGTTTCCTACCTCGATCGTATCATAAGTAAAATCATCCCTTGGATCGAAAATAAAATGCTTTCCATGACGCCTGAAAGCTGATCGCATGAGGATATTATTAGCCCTGCGCCAGATACGTCGCCATATTATCACGAGCTTTGCCATCCATCGCAAAAATACCATAGTTCCCTTTCAGTTTAATAAACCTAAAAATAAGCGTTCGTAATCATCTACAAACCGTTCTAAAGATAGGTGTTCTTCAGCAAATTCACGACCGCATTGGCC
>JBAPSY010000147.1:0-24464 GCA_049281855.1 Anaerolineales bacterium | reverse complement strand
TCCAGATATTGCGCCAGGAAAGATGGAGCTTCCGGATGGTCGGAATGTAAGGCATGATCATAATCACCTGCTGGCGCAGGTGGATCGTAACGCAAGGGTCGGTGTATTCCAAGTAATTCAAAGAAACGTGTGACGGCCATAAGCACAGCATAACGGTATTCCTGCATCTTCAAGGACTGCCATTCTACAATGGAAGCCATCGAGCCCTGCACGCGGGCTTTCTCACGCACGATGCGATGGATTTGCTTTGGTGTGCGAACACCAATTGGTGAAATCAGCAGGGCATTGGCTGCCAGGATCAACAAGCTGAACGAGATCAATACCACCCAACCACCTTCCTGCCACTTTCCTACAATTTGGCCAACGAAAACGATCGCTGAAAGAATAGCTGCAAACCCGGCACCGAAGCTGCCCCATTTGCGAACGCGTCCGGTGAAATTCTTGAGTATATGCTTACGAATGGCAAAACCCATTACCATGATAGGCATGAATACGCCCACACCGTAATATGGGATCGCCGCTGAGGTATTACCCTTGACAATGAACATGATGACCATCGTCAATACATAGCTTATGGTCACAGAACGGGTAAAGGTACCCTTTGGGTCTCGATAAACTATAATCTCGGGTATTTCACCGATCGAAACATCGCGCCACTCTGTGGCTTGCAGATCCTGAAAAGCAGTCATGGAAGCTGCGGTCAACAACAATACCGCCAGGATTTGATATACCCAGAAAAGAATCGCGCCGCCGGGTACTTGAGAAAAACCGATATAAGCCAGGTTGCCAACCAATGTACGCCCGAGTGTTCCATCAAACACATCAAAACGGATGGAAAACGCTGACAATAGTAATGTGGTTATCCCTCCATAGAAGAGGAAAGAAGTCTGGACAATCCGTCCAATCCCCGACTTCCCGCTATAGAATTCCCATAATTTCTTCCAGTGCGGTAGTCGCTTCTTACCCCAGGCAATAATCCCGGCATCCTCGTTCTTCACAAACTGGATGCCATTCGACATGGCTTCCAAACCCGTTAGCGCTACCAATCCCTTCATGGAAGCGGTTAGAAAATGATAAAGTGCCCGACCAATTGTCACCGGTTGGGGAGATTCTGAGACTGGTATTGCCGCCACACCACTAAAATGAGCCATAAATAAACCAACTGCCATGGCAATGGTCAGCAGGATGAAGATCCCCAATAAAGTGAAAACCACCCTTCCGGACTCTCCTCTTCCCCGGATGGTTAAGAACCAGTTAATGGTGACCAGAGCTGCGCCGATAAGGAAATGCCAAATCCAGGGTATACCCGTGGCGCCGCGCAGGGATAGCGCCTGGTCAACCCCAGATAAGGTGGACACGACGATAGTGAAGATATAGTCCTGGATTAGCACAACGGCAAC
This sequence comes from Anaerolineales bacterium, assembly GCA_049281855.1. GTDB lineage: Bacteria > Chloroflexota > Anaerolineae > Anaerolineales > UBA4823 > FEB-25. Next base: position 23,064 of record JBAPSY010000147.1, on the reverse strand, counting down.
TACCAGGCTGATCCCGGCTGACAAATAGCGCATCGATGCAGTATAGGATCCACCACCTTCGTTAAATATCCCCAGTGAGTACATATAGAGAAAACCAAAGACTGCATTAGCCAATGCGATGACAGCTACCGCAACAAAACCCCATTTCTGCAACCCATAAGGGTGGAGTGCACTCATCATCTCGCCAGTCGCATAGTAGAACGAGGTGAAGTAATCCACCCCAAATAGGGCAATCGCTGCCAGGAGACCAATCTGCCCTGCGCCATGGACGTGGGCATCCTCAGCCCGCTCGCGTGGCGATACACGGTATACCAAATAAGCAATCACAATCAATAAACCAATTGAGAATAACATATCCTTACCTCAAAAATACGTGCTCTAGCAGCCCTAACTCTGCCAGCAGGTGCCTTCGCGTCGAGTGGTTTAAGCGTGTATCCTGAGCCACCTTGGCTCCCTGTGCTCGGACTGCTAGCACGACAAATGCTTGAACAAACATTACTCGCCCTGATGGGATCACCTCGAAGTTATACTCTTCCACCGTCAACGTCTGGTCATTGAAATATGGCAGGCTCAGGCTCAATCCCCGGTCCAGATCGTGTGATGCTGCCCGGTGTTTGATAGTCCGGATGATCTCCTCCACTTGATAGCTTGCCAGCGCTCGACCCTGGTTCACCAGCTGTCCAAGGATGCCATAGCGCTTACGTTGGTATTCCTCATCCGCCACCATGTACGGTGCCAATCCCACCGCGGCATGCAACACCGCTAAATAATGTTGCATTGAGGCGATATGTGCCTCGGCTTCCTTCAAATCCCCTTCCAACAAGTGATAATGATCATCAAATGCCACCCATTGCGGCAGGTAGAACCGACGTGCTGCCTCCACGTAAGGTACCAGCAATTCCCCTCGCCCCGACTCACCTCGATCCTCCTGGGTACCAATTGCATCTGTCGTCGCCATGAATGCTGATCCCACCGCAAGCTCGCTGCGCACCGGGATGCTGGGGATTTCATCCCCCTCCTCCGCAGTATATTGCACGCTCTTCCCTGATGGCAGCATGTTGTGCACCATACGCATAACCATCGCATGGCGCAGGAGTATAGCGCTGGTGGATACAGCCTGGTCCGTGAAATGTTCCAACTCTAACAAACGCGATCGTAGAGCTGTACGCAGGTCGGTACGAATTAGACGACCCATCAAGCCACCGATTACCTGCTCACGGTACTCAGTGGGGACTGGGATTGTTTTACTTTCCATTTCCTGATTCTGCATTGCAACCCGGTCGGGTAGGGTAAACCGTACTTGCATTAAACCCTGCACAACAGCCTCAGCCAGTGCGGCTGCATTCATCTCCAGGTAACGCTGTACCAGGGGCGGTTGTACCTGCAGTAGATCCTGGTACCTAAGATATTCCTGACGAAACTGGCTCACAGCACCGCCAGGAATACTCAGAGTGATTTGGGTTGTAATAAGAGTTTGCTCTTCCATAGAATCCTCTAAGTTTTTATGCCATGTCCATTAGATTTCCAAAAAACATTGTATCGAGTCAGAATAAAACAGAGACAAAATTTTCAGGCAAAGGCATTAAAAAAGAATAAAGACCTCCCAGTCATTGGAAGGCCTTTGATTCACGCTTAGAATGAATATTTACGGTAATTTTGAGGGCTCGTCTCCCGGGGCGGTTTCCTTTGGCTTTCCACCCACCTTGGGCTTTTCTTCCTTCTCCAAATATTGTGCCAGCAATGAAGGTGCATCAGGGTGATCGGAGTGAACAGCCTCATCATATGTCCCAGCGGGAATGGGGGGCTCGAAGCGTACAGGCCTACGTACACCTAAAACCTCGAAAACACGAGTAATAAAGACCAGTAATGCATAGCGATACTCTTGCATCTTCAAGGATTGCCATTCGACGATTGAGCCCATCGATCCCTGAACACGTGCTTTTTCTCGCACAATTCGGTGAATTTGTTTTACGTCGCGATAACCAATTGGGGATACCAGCAGCCCGTTAGCCGTTAACACCAAAACGCTGAATGAGATGAGCACCACCCAACCGCCTTCCGTCCATTTACCCACTATCTGACCGATGAAAACAAGCCCAGCCAGGACAGCCGCGAACCCAGCCCCCAGGCTAGCCCATCTACGTCTTCTACCGGTAAATTTCTCCATCACATGCTTACGAATCGCCAAACCCATGACCATGATAGGCATAAACACACCGATACCATAGTAAGGAACAGCAGCTGACTGTTTAGCGCGCAAAATCAACATAATCAGTATGGAAATGATATATCCCGCTGTCACCGAGCGCGTGAAAGTACCGGCCGGATTTCGGTAAACGACGACCTCAGGGATTTCGCCAATTGCCACGTCGCGCCAGGCTGTCGCCTGCAGGTCTTGGAAAGCTGTCATCGAAGCAGCAGTCAAAAGCGCGACTGCCAGGATCTGATATGCCCAGAACAGGATTAAACCACCTGGGATTTGCCCAAATCCAATGAAAGCCAGGTTACCAACCAGAGTTCGCCCTAATGTGCCGTCAAAAGCGTCGAAACGAATAGCGAAAGAAGCCAAGAGGAGTGTTGAAATCCCCCCATAGAACAGGAATGATGTCTGAACAAGCCGTCCGATGCCCGACTTTCCACTATAGAATTCCCACAGTGCTTTTAACCGAGGGATACGTCGCTTCCCCCACTTGACAATCCCGGCATCCTCGTTCTTGACGAATTGGATACCGTTGGACATGGCTTCCAAACCACTCAGAGCGACCAGCCCTTTCATCGAAGCAGTCAACATGTGATATAACGCCTTGCTTAAGGGAACCGTCTTGGGTTGCTCAAGCATGGGTAAGGCTGGAACTCCCGCTGCGCTGGCTTTGAATAACCCAAACGCCATAGCGATGGTGAGCACAATGAAGATGAATAGCATGATGAAAACCACCCGCGCTGATTCGCCTCTTCCCCGGATTGTCAAGTAATAATTGACCGAAACCAGGATTGCGGCGATTAGAAAGTGCCAAAACCAGGGTATTCCAGTGGCGTTGCGAAGAGAGAGTGCCTGATCAACTCCTGATAAGGTGGAGACAACAATGGTGAATATATAATCTTGAATGAGCACTACCGCGACCACCAGGCTTAGCGCTGGGGTAAGGTAACGCATGGATGCAGTATAGGATCCGCCGCCTTCATTAAACGTACCCAATGAATACATGTAAAGAAATCCAAAAACCGCGTTGGCGAAAGCGATGAAGGCAACCGCGATATAGCCATATTTCTGTAATCCATAAGGATGCAACGAGCTCATCATCTCACCCGTTGCATAAAAAAACGAGGTGAAATAATCCACACCAAACAAAGCTACCGCTGCCAATAAACCGATCTGCCCGGCGCCATGCACATGCGCATCTTCCTGGCGCTCACGTGGTGAGGCGCGGTAAGCAAGGTAAGCTATGACTATCAGGAGACCTATCGAAAATAGCATATCTTTTACTATTCAATATAAATCATTATGGGTTAGAGAAAGCCTGATCAAGAGTACGCAGCTCTGCCAGTAGATGTTTACGTGTGGATTGACTCAAACGTGTATCCTGGGCGATCTTCGCTTCCTGCTCACGCGCCGCCCGTACGACAAATGCGGGCACAAACATGATCCTCCCGGCAGGAATCACTTCGAAGCTATAGTTCTCCATGGTTAGCGTCTGATCGTTGAAATACGGCAGGCTCAGACTCAACCCACGGTTTAGGTCATGCGACAATGCCCTGCGTAGAATGGTCTGAATGATCTCCTCCACCTCATACCGCGCCAAAGCTCGACCCTGGTTCACCAGCTGACCCAGGATGCCATAGCGCTTGCGTTGGTATTCTTCATCCGCCACTATATACGGCGCCAGCCCAACTGCCGCATGTAATACCGACAGGTAGCGCTGCATGGAGGCAATATCCGCTTCCGCTTCATTCACGCTTCCCACCACTAAACGTCCTTTATCATCAAACGCAACCCATTGCGGGAGGTAGAATCGTCGAGCTGCCTCCACATAGGGCACCAGCAGCTCACCTCGCCCCTCATCGCCTCGAGCCTCTTCCAGGACGACTGCATCTGTCGCAGCCATGATCGCTGATTCAGGCTCCAATTCGCTCTGTAGTGGGATACTGGGGATTTCTTCCCCTTCAGCCACTGTATACTGCACCGTCCTCCCTGCTGGCAGCATATTATGCACCATATGTCTAGCCACAGCATGCCGCAGCAGACTTGCACTTACCGCAACTGACCGGTTCGAGGATTGCTCCAGCTCACCCAAGCGTAGTCGCAATGCGGTACGCAGGTCGGTGCGCGTCAGCCGATCCATCAAGCCGCCCGTCATCTGCTCGCGCGACTCTTTCGGCACGGTTACAGCTTTGGCGTCTGCCTCCTGTTTTTGTAGCACCACCCGATCGGGCAGAGTGAACCTCACCTGAGGCAAACCTTGGATGACTGCCTCTGCCACAGAGGATGCCTGTGACTCCAGAAAACGCTGCACCAGTGGTGGCTGCGCCTGGAGCAGCTCCTGGTAACCAAGGTATTCCTGCCGTAACTGGCTCACGGCGGTATCGGCTAATCCTGGATACGGGTCTGATAATTTTATGGATCGAGATTTATTTGCCATACCTGCTCCAAAACTTGATAATTGTACTCTAATCTATATATCAAGGATATCTTCAAATCCCAAAAAGTTTACTCATCCAGCATGAAACGGTACCCGATACCCGGCTCATTACGAATGATTTGCGGGTGATCTGGGTCCACTTCCAATTTCTTACGTAGCTGTCGGATATAAACTCGCAGATACTCCACCCGATCAGCGTCCGCTGGCTCCCAAACGTGCGACAGGATTGATTGGTTCGTCAGAACACGACCCGCATTCGCTGCCAGGTAAGCCAGCAACTTGAATTCAGTGGCGGTCAGCTTGACTTCTTCCCCATTGCGAGTAACGATGTGCAAAGCCAGGTCGATCACTACCGACCCGGTTGTGATAATCTGGCTTTTCTGGCTTCCAAGGGTCTGCGCTGAGTGACGCAGTGCCACCCGGATGCGCGCCAATAGTTCCTCGATGCCAAAAGGCTTGGTCAGGTAATCATCTGCCCCCTTATCCAGGGCAATGACTTTATCCCGCTCACTTTCGCGTACCGAAAGGATGATGATAGGCACCTGGGTCCATTCGCGTAAGCGGGCACACACCTCAACTCCATCCATGTCTGGCAGGCTGAGGTCTAGGATGATCAGATCTGGGGGTTGAGCTGCCGCCAATGCCAATCCCTCCTCTCCCCGGCTGGCAACGCTAACTTTGAATTGTTTGGCGGTCAGGATGGTACGCAACGCTCGCAGGATCTGCGCTTCGTCATCGATCACAAGGATATGAGGTTGGGAGCTCATTCGTCAACCATCTCCTGTCCTGCTTCTAGTGGAAAACCCTTCCAGGATAAAGGCAAAGTGAAATGAAAGGCAAAGCCTGGCATGAGGTTTTCTGCCCAAATGTGCCCACCATGTGCTTCGATAATCCCCTTGCAGATGCTTAACCCCAATCCCGCGCCGGTCACGCGGTCTGCGGCAGTGACCCGGTAGAACTTGTCGAATATGCGTTCAAGATGTTCTGTAGCAACATGCGGACCCTGGTTCCTAACCGTCACCTGCAGTAGATTTCCATTCACTTGATGGGCATGAATGACGATCGTTGTGCTTTCAGGGGAATATTTGGTGCTGTTGCTGATCAGGTTAATAAATACTTGTTCAATTTGAAAATAATCCACCGGCACAAGTGGCAGGTCAGCTGAGACGTCCATTTCCATATGGTGCTTCTCAGTTTGCTGTCGCGCCCGCTCGAGTGCGCTGGAAACGATCTCTGCCAGCGAATTCCAGCTGCGTTCCGGTTTTAATGCGCCCGACTCGATGCGTGACATATTGAGCAAATTCCCTACCAGCAGGTTCAGGTGATCGGTTTCCTCTTCCACGGCAGCCAATAAATCTGCCCGGGCATCCGTGTCCCATTGCACGGTCTCATTGCGCAAGCTGGTGACAGCTGCTTTGATGGTCGCCAAGGGAGTACGCAGCTCGTGGGAGACAGAGGATAGCAGGGATGATTTAAACCGGTCACTTTCTTCCAGCAGACGTGCCCGTGAAGCCGCCTGTGACAGACGCACCCTCTCCAGTGCCAGTACTCCCTGACTGGCAAAAGTATTCAGCAGGCGTTCCTCCGCCTGGCTAAGCGTGGATGCTTCCCGCCAAACCTTGATCTCGCCGAGAAAGCCGCGGGCGGACTGCAACGGGGCTAGAAAGGTGGGGGGCTCTTCTAAAAGCTGGTCCGGCAGGGAGCGATCCTCCAACCTGACATGATGTACCGGTATGTCTCCTTGCGCTTCCACCAAGACGTCTACACGCCCGGCATGGAAGGTAATCAGGGTCTGTTCTGCCAGGGTAGATACAATTTCCTGCTCATCCTGCAAACCCGCTAGATGCATGATCAGCTCATACAAGTGAATGGCTTCATGCTCGCGAGCGTGGGACTCTGCGAGGCTTTTGCTCACCCTACCGACCAATTGCCCGACGGTGATCGAAACACCCAAAAAGACAATTAATACCAGCAAGTCTTGCGTACGGTGTACGAGCAATGTATAGTAAGGTGGCACAAAAAAATAGTTCAATGCCAGAAAGGAAGTCAACGCCACCAGAGCGCCAGGACCCAACCCCCATAACACAGAACTTAAAACGACCGGCAACAGGTAGAGCAGCGAGAGAATGGTATGGTCCTGCCCTCCTTCAGATCGAAAGGGAAGGAAAATTAGGGTGAACAATGCCGTCACCATGATGGCCAGCATGTATTCAAACCCGCGAAATGTCCTAAACCTGCGAAAGGGATTGAGACGCATCATCAAGGTAATTATAACTTCAGGGGAGAAATCTTACCCCAGAATTACACACAAGGAATAATCTGATAAACATTCCCCACCGGGTAGATATGCATAGGCGCAATAGATTGCACGGGATAAGGGTATAATTTCAATGATGACCGACTTCCACTTCTACCACCTCATAGAAGTTCGCTACGGTGACCTTGACCCGCAAGGGCACGTTAACAACGCTAAATTCCTCACCTACATAGAACAAGGACGTGTTTTTTACCTCAAACAACTTAAATTATGGGAAGGTGGTTCTTTCATGAATCTTGGCATCATCCTGGCGGATGTCCAAATAACCTTCCGAAAGGTAATACAATTTGGCGATCCTGTTCGAGTCGGCGTGTGTATCTCTCGCATCGGCAATAAGAGCATGACCTCGGAATATCGTATTGAGGATGCGCGTGATGCGAGTGAATTTGCCACCGGGTCGAGCGTGTTGGTGGCTTATGATTACCACAACAACCATTCCGTACCCATTCCAAAGGAATGGCGCAAGGCAATCTTGCAGTTTGAGGGTTCGATAGAGCAACAATTGACGGGGTTTCGATCCAATGTGTAATCCGAGTGTAACAAAGGGGTTGTAAACTTCCTCTATCTTGAGATGAGAGTTTAGTTCATGGAGTACGCGCATGTCGCTTCCAACGATTGATACCGAATTCCTACTAATCTTTCTATCCGGACTGCTTAACACTCCCAGCCCGACTGGTCTTGCCGAGCCAGCGATTGCATTCACCAAGCAGGCACTCAGTGCATTCCCCGAGCTAACCCTCAAGCGCACCCGTAAAGGTGCACTGGTTGCCACCTGGCCGGGGGAAAAATCGGATGCTCCACGCGCTTTGACCGCTCATGCAGATACGCTGGGTGCGATGGTCAAGCAGATCAAGTCCAATGGTCGTCTGATGATGACCAAGATTGGCAGCTACGCATGGAACACGGTCGAAGGAGAGGGCTGTAGGGTTTTCTCCAGCGCGGGTGAACCGGTGCGTGGTTCCATCCTGTTTGAAATGGCCTCCTCGCACGTCTACGGCAGCAAAGTGAACGAGACCAAACGTGAGGATGACAACATGGAAGTGCGCCTGGATGCTCGCACCAGCACCCAGGAGGAGACTGAAGCGCTGGGCATTCGGGTGGGTGATTTCATCGCAATCGATCCACGCGTGGAGATCACCGACGGATTCGTGCGCTCACGCCACCTGGATGATAAAGCCTGTGTTGCCTGCCTGGTGGCAGCCGTCAAAGCACTATACGATGCCAGCTTGAAACCCACCCAGACAGCATATCTTCACATTAGCAATTATGAGGAGGTTGGTCATGGCGCTGCAGCGGGTATTCCTGCTGAAACTACCGAGCTTTTGTGCGTGGACATGGCTGCCGTAGGCGAAGGGCAAACCTCCGACGAGTTCCATACCACCCTGTGCGTCAAGGATTCGGGGGGACCCTACCATCATGGGTTGAGCCAAAAGCTGCGCCAGTTGGCAGACGAGCACGGTATCCTGTATAAGGTGGATATTTACCCCTACTACGGTTCGGACGGCGAGGCGTTCTGGCGGGCAGGCGGGGATGTGGCAGTTGCCCTGATTGGTCCAGGAGTGGATGCTTCCCATAATTACGAGCGCACCCACATCGACGCACTTGTGGCCACCACCCAATGGGTGGTGGCATATTTGTTGAGCTGATTATGATCATCGACGCCACCCTCCCACCTGTTCCCCTTTCACTTGTTCCCTCCATTGCCCGAGCAGCTGAAAGCATGGGGTTCAACACTCTCTGGTCGTCCGAAACAATGCACGACCCTTTCCTGCCCGGAGCACTGATCGCTGAGCACACCCATAAACTGGGCTTCGGCACGGCTGTCGCCATCGCCTTTGCTCGCAGTCCAGCAACACTAGCATATACCTGCTGGGACCTGGCACAAGCCTCGGATGGGCGGTTCATCCTGGGCTTAGGAACGCAAGTGAAAGCGCACATCGAGAGGCGTTTCGGCATGCCATGGCCTGAATCGGTGGTGGGCAAACTGCGCGAACAGATCGATGCGGTGCGTGCTTTTTGGAGCACCTGGCAGACCAACCAGCCGCTCAACTACCGCAGCGAGCACTACAAGCTGACCTTGATGTCGCCTTTCTTCAACCCGGGACCTATCAAATATCCCGATATTCCCATCTACATTGCCGGGGTCAACACCGGGCTGGCTACGCTGGCGGGTGAGACAGCGCAAGGCTTTCATGCCCATCCATTCCACACCCCCCGCTATCTGCGGGAGGTGATCCTGCCCGCTATCATGCAGGGAGCCGCCAAAGCTAGCCGCACCCCGGCTGAGATTAAAGTTTCCACCTCGGCGTTCGTAGTCACCTCCCCGGAAGAAGAAACCTTTGTGCGGGCCCAGATCGGGTTCTATGCGTCCACTCCCTCCTACCGGCCGGTGATGGAGCTATACGGCTGGGAAGATACAGCCAGGCAGCTTTCTGCCCTGGCCGCCCGCGGAGCATGGGCTGAGATGCCTGGGTTGATCAGTGATGACATCCTGCGTGAGTGTGCAGTCATTGCTTCTCCAGCCAACCTACCTGCCGCTCTCGTCGAACGCTACCAGGGGTTAGTGGACCGGTTGGGATTATATATTCCATTCATGCCAGGTGAGCGGGATGATTTTTGGAAACGTCTCTTGCAGGGCGTATAATCTTTGAGTAATGAAAGACGAAGCCTATTATGCCGACCTACGCTATCAAATGGTCAGCGAGCAGATCATCTCGCGTGGCGTTCATGATGAGCGGCTTCTAGACGCGCTACGCCGTATACCCCGCCATTTGTTTGTCCCTGAGGAATATGCCCACATCGCTTACTCGGATAGTCCGCTGCCCATCGGGCATGGTCAAACGATCTCGCAACCGTACATCGTAGCCTTGATGACCGAGTTATTGGACCTGGAGGGGGAGGAAAACGTGCTGGAGGTTGGGACGGGATCAGGCTATCAGGCAGCTTTGCTGGCATATCTATCTCGGCAAGTCCACACTATCGAACGGCATGAGGAACTGGCAGAAAAAGCAGAAAAGATTCTGATGAGACTGGGTTTGACCAATGTGTTGGTGCATGTGGGTGATGGGTCTTTGGGCTTTCCCCAATATGCCCCGTACCAGGCAATTATGATCACCGCCGCCGCACCGAGCGTCCCGCAGCTGTTGTTTGACCAACTGGATGAGGGTGGTCGGTTGGTACTGCCAGAGGGAGGGGCGGGTGGTCAGATGCTGGACCGCTGGCGCAAGCAAGGCGGCGAACAAAAGCAAGAGCATATCGCCCCGGTGGCATTTGTACCGTTACGCGGCAAGCATGGCTGGAAGGAAGATAATTGGGGGTTTTATTAAACGAAGAAATTGCTGGTTGACCAGTCAAATTTCCTACTAGTTTTCATCCATCGGAATACTTGATTCTCCAAAGAGCGCAAAACTAAGCCGATGCACCGGGCTCACTCCCAAGCGCTGGAGGGCTTCGCGATGAGCCTGTGTGCCGTATCCCTTGTGGGAGGCAAAACCATACCCCGGATATGTCAGCTCAAGCCCACGCAGCAACGCATCACGGCTGGTCTTTGCCAAAATGGAAGCGGCCGCAATACTTAACGAGCGACAGTCACCCTTGATCAAAACGGTCTGCGGTAAAGCCACCTCTGGCAAAAATATGTAGTCCAGCAGTAAATGGGTTGGAGGTGGTGTCAGTGCTTGCAATGCCCGGCAGGCTGCCAACCGCGTGGCAGGCAGGATGCCCATCTGATCAATCTCTTCTGATGTTGCAAAACCCACCCCCCAGGTTACGGCGTACTTTAGGATTTTCTCTCGCGCCGCTTCCCTTTGGGTAGGGGTCATCTGCTTGGAATCGCGCACCCCTTTCAAGCATTCAGTCATTCCCACGTCAGGTGGCAGAACGACAGCCGCGGCAGCCACCGGCCCTGCCAGTGCCCCACGCCCAGCCTCATCAATACCTGCTACTGCTTGAAGACCTGCCTCCCATAATACCTGCTCAAAGGACAGATCAGGCTCTGGGGGTAGCAGGGAAAGATCAAAGGCGGGCATTGGAATGTGTATAAATCCCACGCAGTGCATTCAGGCGGATGGTGAGTAAATCCACCCCCATCTTGAATGAATCACGCACTACGCTGATCTTGCTGTGTGGGTTATAGTACCAGTGAATGGGCATCTCGATTACGTTGTACCCCAAAAGCCGGGCGATGAACAGGATTTCAACATCAAAGGACCAGCCAGTCAGGGTCTGGCGCTGGAAAAGATCTTCAGCTACAGCACCAGTAAAACACTTGAAACCACATTGTGTATCCTGTAAACCCGGTAAAGCCAGGGTACGGATCAGCCCGTTATAGATACGCCCGATAATATGACGATAATATGGTTCCTCATAGCGTACTGCCCCCAGGGCTTCGCGCGAGGCAATGGCAATATCATAACCTTCCAGGGCTGGTGGCAAGAACCGGTTGATCTCATCAACAGGCATGGAAAGATCTACATCGCACATGAAGCGATAATCGCCCTGTGATGCCAACATCCCCTGCTTGACGGCTCTTCCCTTACCACTTTGAACATTCTGTAACACCCGCACTTGGGGGTGCTGTGCCGTAAAATCCCGGGCAATCTGAAAAGTCTTGTCCATGCTCCCGTTCTCAACCACCAAAACTTCGATGGGGTATGTTTGTTTGCTTGCAAACTCGATTATCTGCTTGAGAGTCTCAGGCAGGCGAGTCTCCTCGTTATGAGCCGGGAAAATGAGTGACAGGAATGGTGTGGACAAGTGCTTCCCTTGAGTTTTCTAGGGTCGAACCATGCTTAGGGCATAGACAATGGCTCCCAGCAGCACCACGATGGTCAGTGATAACAGCAGTGCAAGGATGATCCACTGCTTTTTGTTGAATTTAAGCTTATCTTCAACGGGTGGCAACGACAAATCGGTTGGGCTCGGAAAGCTGGGTAACTTGGGCGGAGCTTTCTTTTCGGGCACTAAAAGATCCCGACCGAAAAAGTCTTCTCCTTCACCCAGAGGGATGGCTTTCTCAGGATTCGCCATGACCTCAAGTGAATCGGATAAGTAACTGATCTCGTTTGGCTGTAGTACCTCTTCGCTGTTTAGGAAGCTGGCAATCAGGCTTTCGACCCCATCCATTCGCACGATCCGAATTACCGGATTGGACGTTTCGATGTGCACTCCTGGGTCGGCAAAGATTAATATTGGCAAGATTTCTGGGTGAGATTTTCCATGTGCATCCAATATCTCTGCCAGCTTTTGGGCGTAAGCCTGGCTCTGCTTAATCAAATTGGGACGTGCCGGACCAAATCGATGGGTGGTCTTACTCATCTCCCACCAGGATTCATCCTTGGCTCTAAAGAATCCCTTCTCGTGGTTCACATTGAGCACGATCAACCCTGGAGGTCCAATCAGGATGGGTGGGAAAAGCACGCCTGGTCCCTCAAGATGCAGGTTGTGCAGCATGATGAAGCGGTTATCCAAGCCTCGCATAAAGCGCGCCACAATTGCATCATCACCTTGCTCCTCAGGTTTTCCAAATAGCAGCATCTGCTTGATTTGATCAAGATACTTTTCGAAGCGATCTTTCTGGACCGTTTTTTGGGTTGGCTCAATCAGTTTCATGGATGAACTCCCTGAAATACGTTCCCCTCAATAATGTATTCATTTGATGCAAGGTAAATGCCAGGAAATCCGATAACATGCGGACGTTTTCATCCAACACCTTCTGGCGATAACTTTGCACAAGCGGTAGAGGTACGTGCTCAAAAACCTCCTGCTGCATGCGTTCTTCAGATTCAAGCAAAGCATAAAAATCAGGAGCTGATATTCCCTGACGAGCGGAGAAAACCTCCACCGTCTGAGTGGTTGCGCCGGGCTGAAGCTGCGGGAAGAGCAAGTCACGCCACTGGGTCAGGTGACGATCCTTGACGAACGGTAACCAACCATCTGGATGCACCTGGCATAAGCAAGCATCCATACCAGGGCGCAGCTCAGGCAGGATATGCATATCCAGATAAGCGCGCAAAACATTATGGCAATACAGGCGATGGTGGAAGCTACCCCAGGAACAACGTGGACCAAAAAAAGGAGCAAAAATATCCTTCACCCAAAACCAATCGGCTTGTAAATGGCACAGGTAACCTGCCAGGAATGCCACTTGAGGTACGGGTAGCTGTTCAGCAACCGCCAGATTAGGGTGATCAGAAAGGATTAGCTCCCAAGCTGGTGGATCACCTACCTGGATGGGTAGGTTGAAAAAGTGCGTTACCTGTCGTGGCTGACCCGAAACTACCTGAACATCGGGGGCGGTGTTGCCAAACAGGAACTCACAACGGGAGTCAAGCAGGAAGTGGTTAATCTTTTCCGGCAGGTGAGGGTGCTTTAATAACTCCTCAGCTAGGCTTAAATGATAAAAGGGGGTCGGCACTCGAAAATTATACCAGTCTGTAGGTGAGTTCCCCAAGAGAACAAAAAAGCGACTCGTAGAGCCGCCTTTGCTAAACGTCCTACCCGATATCCTAGAGTTTTCTTATATGATGGGCACGCCGGCAAGCTCGCCCTGTGTAGCTTGAACACCACCGACCACAATCACCTGCTTGCCATCCTGCCGGAGCAGGGTAACTGGCTGGGTAACGTTGAATTTACCGCCCATGTTGAATATGCGCTCGCCGACCATATACCGCTTGCCTGCCTTGAGTTGCTCGACGAATGCCTGCTGACTCAACAAGATGCGGTCTGAGAAGACTGATCCGCGCCGTATATAAACGCGCACCCAATCAAGCTGCCCATCTGGTTTGAAGTGGGCAGCCTCTACCACACCATCATAGTTGGTTTTCTTCATAAGTCGGGGCGGGCGGACTTGAACCGCCGACCCCCGCGTCCCAAACGCGGTGCGCTACCGGACTGCGCTACGCCCCGGCGCGGGTGAGTATACTGTATACACTCTCCAAGGTCAAGGAGAATTACGCATGGCTTTGCGCGCTAAGCTATCCACGCGTTGATTGAGACGGTCTCCGGCATGACCACGCACCCAGTGCCAGGTGATGTCATGTTCTTTCAGGCTGGCTTCAAGCGCCTGCCATAGGTCGATATTCGCCAGTTTCCCGCTCTTGCGCTTCCAACCCCGCCTGCGCCAATCAGGCAGCCACTCAGTAATACCTCTACGCAGGTACTCAGAATCGGTATAGAAATCCACCCAGCAGGGTTGGCTGAGGGCGGCGAGCGCCTGCACCGCCGCAGTTAGCTCCATGCGATTATTGGTGGTACGTGGTTCCGCCCCGCTTAACTCTTTCTCGTGCTTGCCAAATAGCAATAAGGCTGCCCACCCACCTGGGCCGGGGTTGGGCTCACATGCTCCATCTGTGTAGATTGTCACGCGCGGTTGGTCAGCCATCAGTGCACCTGGCTGAATAGTTCTGCCGCCACGCTGTCTAGTTTTACCAGCAAAGCCGGGATTTGGTCGGCACTGTACTGTGGGTTGAATAGCTGCACCATCGCATCTTCGAGTGCCCAGCGCATTACGCTCCACGAAACGATGGATGGCTCACAGCGCGCATCAGGCAGCAGCTGCAGTGCCTGCGCCCATTGTGGGCTGGTACTAGCAGCTTCGTCTAGATAACCAACTGTTTTTTGGCGCGTCGGGTAAGTATCGAGCTCCTTCACCCATTCCGCCTGGTTGGGTGGGTAGACCAGCCATTCGACCGCCAGCCAGGCTGCCAGCTGCTGGGCAGGGGCTGAACGTGTGATCATCAAGGACGGACCGTATGTATCCACCGCTGGTTGATCGCTGGACGGGAATGGGATCACCACCCATTCATCTATACTGCCAGAATGAGCAAAAGCTTCCCGCTGGGTGGGGATGTCATACAGGCTACCCACCATGAACAATGCATGCCGATTGGCAAACTCGTCCTGCGCCTCCACCTCCGTCTCAAACCAGGCACAACCACTCTCTTGCAGATCCTTCAAATAATCAAACGCCTGGCTTGTTTCAGCAGTGTCGAACCGATAGCCCGTTGTATCCGGATTGATGATACCACCACCAAAAGCGTAAATCCAGCCGATCAGCGCCCCCGGTTGGGGCGTAATCAACCAGCCACCTTTGCCCAAGTTTGACTTGCCACCTTGCCTGGAAACATATTCCGCTGCAGCACATGCCCGTACACGGAAGTCTTCCGGTGTAGTGGGTGGGTTAGGGAAACCCAGCTCCTTCGCCCAGCTCTGGTTGTAAAACAGCACATAGGCCGAACGGTAAAATGGTATTCCCAGTCGCCTGGTCTGGCTCGTGCTGCCAGTGGTTACCAGATCCTCTACCCAGAAGCTCGTGAAAAAGTCAGCCTGCTCATCGCTCGACATCCCCCAGGTTGGGTCATCGACGTAAGGTGTAAGGTCTGTTACTACTCCACTTCCATCCCAATGACGCACCTGGTAGCCATAATCCACCAGCACATCCGGTAGTGAATCCTCAGTCAAGGCTGATTCCACCGCCTCATCCAGCCTACCAAAACCCTCGTAAGCGCTTGTCTGAACAGTGATCCCCCACTGGTTGCTGTGGTTAAACTCATCCAGGATGGCTTGCAATGCCTCTCCCGTCGTTCCAGTCCATGGGTGCCACAGGCTCACCATCAGTCCGCGCAGCTCTGCTGCCGTCACACCGAGGGCTGAGGGCGTCTTCTCATTAGGTGTGGCTGGAATGGCTGGTAGGGATGTTGGAGTGCTTGTGATGTAAACTTGGGTGGTTCCCGCTGCAGGAGAGACAGTATGAACTGAAACTGCTACCTGCGTGACTGTAGCGGGGCCTATCTTCACACTCACCTTCCGATCACAGGCAGTGAATAGCATTATAAACGCCAACCCTAGAGCAAAGCTACAAAATGGGGTAAGATAACGCCTTAGCAAATGATGGGAGCCGGAATGATTATGCACTCGTTTCTCCAGTCCCGTCATTATATCAAAAAGAACCTTAGGCTTTTCCACTACACACAACCATGAGCGACGTCACCCCCGAACTCCTTCCCCGCCTGAAAGCCTTCCACCTGCCTGGTCTGGATTTGGATGCGAACTTCGTCCATCCCGATTACGAGGGTGGTTCGATCCTGAACCTGCCCTCCTCCATCTGCCACGCTCTCGGTGCCGAACCCATTGGTGCTGCTCCCTTACGGCATGAGCTGGCAATCACCAGTTCCACGGACTTGCGGCGGGTTATCCTGGTGCTGGTGGATGCCCTAGCACTGCACCGCCTACAGCGCTGGATGTCTGACAGCACTGCCCCGGTCTGGTCGCGCCTGGCAGAGCAAGGCAAGCTCGCTGCATTGACCTCCATCACACCCTCCACTACTTCAGCCGCCCTCACCTCCCTGTGGACAGGACGAAGTCCGGCTGAGCACGGCATCGTCGGCTACGAACTATGGCTGAAGGAGTACGGGGTGGTCAGTAATATGATCCTCCATACGCCCATCAGCTTCGAGAATGACGCCGGCAGCCTGTTAAAAGCTGGCTTCAAGCCCGAGCAGTTTCTCAACCAGCCAACCCTGGGCGAACATCTGGCTTCCTACGGAGTCAGGAGTTATGCCTTGCAGCATCGGAGCATCATCCGCTCTGGGCTTTCACAAATGTTCCTCAAGGATGTGGACGTGCACGGGTATCTCACCCCCACCGAGCTTTGGGTTAATCTGCGCCATCTCGTGGAAGCTAATCCCAACGTGCGACAGTACTTCTGGGTCTACACAGGTCAGATTGACCACTTCTCGCATTACTATCATCCAGATGATGAGCGCACTTCAGCCGAGTTTGGAGAGTTCAGCCGAGCATTCGAGCAGAACTTCCTGGAGCGGCTCTCCCCAGCCCTTCGACAGGGCACGCTGGTCTTATTGACTGCTGACCATGGCATGCTCGCCACCCAAAAGTCTGCCCGCTATGACTTACGCAACCATCCCAAGCTCTCAAACCTTCTACACATCCTGCCCACCGGCGAGCACCGCCTGATGTACTTGTTCACCCGCCCCGGTCAGACTGACCAGGTGCGCAGCTACTTCAACCAGACCTGGTCCGGGAAGTTCATCTTCCTCGACCCTTCCGAGGCTGTCACCAAGGGGTTGTTCGGACCCGGCACACCTCACCCGCACCTGGCAGACCGTCTGGGTGACATGATCGTAGCTGCCCGCGATGAAGCCTACATTTGGTGGGCTGACAAAGATAACCCACTCATCGGTCAGCACGGCGGGCTCTCAGCAGACGAGATGATCGTGCCGTTATTGTCGGTGGAGTTATGAAAGCCAGCACGAATATGCCTACCACGCCACCCACCCTCACCTACTTAATCACCCTCGCCCGTCAGGCGGGGGAGATTCTGCGCACCAGCTTTGGTCAGCACCTGCACATTGACCACAAAGGGGTGATCGACCTGGTCAGCGAGGCCGATCACCGCTCGGAGGAGTTCCTTCTCAGCTACATCAGCCAGCATTTCCCTGCTGATCGCATCGTGGCTGAAGAGAGCGGTGTACTGGTAGGCACGGACGATCATGCCTGGTATATCGATCCGCTGGATGGTACAGTCAATTACGTCCACGGACTGCCCATCTACTCGGTATCGATCGCTTATGCCACGGCAGGGGAATTACGCCTAGGCGTGGTCTACGACCCGATGCGCGACGAGTGTTTCAGCGCTGAGAGCGGCCAGGGTGCCTGGCTGAATGGGCAACCCATCCATCCATCACGAACACCTGACCTGGACCATGCCCTGCTTGTGACAGGCTTCCCGTACGACATACGCACCAACCCAGATAACAACCTGGACCACTATGCCCATTTTGCCATGCACTCACAGGGCGTACGGCGGTTAGGCTCAGCTGCGCTCGATCTGTGCTATGTGGCTTGTGGTCGTTTTGATGGATTTTGGGAATTGCGACTTAATCCTTGGGATGTGGCTGCCGGCGGGTTGATCGCCCGCCAGGCGGGTGCATTGGTGACCAATATTGCTGATGGGTCAGATTTTATGACCGCTCCCCAATCTGTTATGGCAGCTAACCGCCACATTCATCCCCTGATGTTGCGCAAGCTATCGCGAAGATCGAGCTCACCCACCCCGTAAAAGTTGGTTGAAACCCTTTAGGTCTACCCGTGAGGTTAGGTCTAAACTTAGAGGTGTGACCGAAACCACGCGCTTCACTCGCAGGGCGTATACGTCTGTACCCACTGCGGTGCTGCTTAGCTCTTCGATGCGTCGATAACCAACTGTCTCCGGCTGGTCCCACGAAGCTCGCTTCGGTGGGATGGGTACGAAGTACATCTGGCGCGAGAGGCGGGTCACCTCCCAAGGGGTCTCAGGGGTGGCATTGCATGGCACATCCACCTTGAGCAGATCCACATCGTCTGGTAATCGTCTCTCGAGCATCATACACCCGAACAGCCTGGTGAAATAGGCTGCAGCTGAGAAATCAATCTTCGTGGAATAGGTTAAATGGTCTGCGGTGTCTGTTTCAAGCGAAACCGCCAATGCACGAATGCCATTACCCGCACCTTCCATCGCCGCTCCCACCGTCCCCGAGACAGTCACGCCTTCCCCCAGGTTCTCGCCATAGTTGATCCCCGAGACGACCAGGTCGGGGCGCTGTGGCAGGATTTCACAGATGGCATGCAGGATTGCCTGTGCGGGTGTGCCTCCCACGCTATAAACCGTCCACAACTTGCCGTTCACCTGCATCTGCTGTGGAGTGATGATCCCATCCGATGTGGATGGCAAGCTGCGTCCCGCGCCGGAGAACTGGTCACGCGGTGCCACCACATGCACGTATCCGAGCTCCGAAAGCGCTCCCGCGGCTGCCCATAGTCCCGGGGATTGGATGCCATCATCATTGGTCAGTAGGATTTGGATTGGTTTTTCCATTACGTCACACCCTCATCAGAAATTAAAAGAGCGGGATATCCGCTCTACAAGGCGTCCCTGGGGCGATTCGAACGCCCGACCCTTTGCTCCGCAAGCAAATGCTCTGATCCGCTGAGCTACAGGGACGTTTGCGGGCATTATTTTACCACCAACTCTCATTTAATAGGGAGGGTACCAGGCGAGAGAATCTTAATCTAGCTTGCCCATCTCTTGATTCTCACTCCAGGCAGTGGTAATATGAAACCATGTACCTGCGTGGCGGAAAATTGAACATGAAGAAGCGCACCCGGCGCCCTTCAAACCCCTTTCTGATCGCCTTCCTGGTGGTGACGATCGGTGCTCTGATCTATTTTAACCAGGTGGTCATCCCCGAGATGCCCTCACCCTTCATGCCATCGCCCACACCCACCCGCAGTACGGAGTCGTTGCTCAACGAGGCACAGGCTTATTTCGCTCAAGGCAAACTCTCCCAGGCAATCGATTCCTACCAACAAGCCGTCCTGGCTGACCCGCATAACCCTGCCACCTTCATTGACCTTGCCCGCACCCAGATTTTCGCCGGGCTATACCAGGAAGCTGTCACCAATGCCGAGAACGCCCTGCTGCTCAACCCGAATAACTCCATGGCCTTTGCGACTAAAGCCTCAGCCCTGGATTACCTGAGTAAATATGACGATGCTGAGGTGGCGGTGAAAAAAGCCATCGAGCTCGACCCGAACAACGCGGCCGCATACGCCTACTTCACCGAAATCCTGCTCGACCAGGGCAACTACGAAGACATCCAGACCGCCATCGACTTGTCTCAGAAAGCCCAAGCCCTGGACCCAAACTCGCTTGAAACTCACCGGGCGCGCGGTTATGTGCTCTTTAATACCGGCAATTACCCCGAAGCCATCTCGGAATACCAGGCTGCCATCGCCAGTAACGACAAGCTTTGGGACTTGCATTACTCGCTCGGGGCAGTTTATAAAATGCAGGGCGATTATGACCTGGCCATCCAGGAAATGCTGACCGGGGTGGCGCTCAACCCTACCAACCCCGAAATCCTCACCGATATCTCCCGCACCTATGCGACAGAGGGGCAGTACGGCAAAGCCATCCAGTATGCCGAACAAGCCCTCAGCCTAGATCCGTCCAGCCCGGGCCTGCATGGTAACCTGGGTGTCATGTTGTATCAGAATGATAACTATGCCCGGGCAGCCGACGAGTTGAAGCTGGCGGTGCGTGGGGGCACATCCGCCGATGGAGTGGTGGTCGAGGGCATTCCCCTGGCACCCGGCCGGATAGCCGATGATTATTATTCCATCTACGCCCTCTCGTTGACCAAGCTCGATCGCTGCCCAGAAGCCATCCCTGTCATGCAGCTCATCCTGACCAATATCGTCGATGAAGATTCGACGGCGTATTACAATGCCACTGAAGGTATGAACTACTGCCGTACCTCGGCGGGTACCCCTGCAGAAGGGGTAACGCCAACGCCTTGATATGAGCCACATCCAATCTGGTAAAACGTTTAACCTCCACCCGGTCAGGTCCAAGTCTAATCCATATCGCATCCTGCTTTGGATTTTCCTGATCCTGGGTGCCGTTTGGCTGCTGCTAGCACTGAACCGGGGGCAAGTGCAGTCACCATTTAACCTTACCCCCACTCCCACCCGCAGCCCCCAATCCTACATCATGGCAGCTCAAGCCTATTTTGCCGCCGGGAAATTGGATGACCCGGCATCTGATCAGGACGCCATCGGGGCATACCAAAAGGCATTGGAGATTGACCCGGGTAACGCCCTGGTGTGGGCTGAGCTTGCCCGTATTCAGACCTATTCCTCCAGCACTACCAGTACCGACCAAGAACGACTAGACCGGCTGCAAGAAGCGCTGGCTTCAGTCGAGAAGGGCGTTGAGCTTGCCCCTGACGATAGCACGGTAGCCGCCGTCTACGCCTTTGTGCTGGATTGGAACGCCTCAAGCAACCTGATCAGCGCAGACGAGAGCGAAGGCTATCTGGCGATGGCAGAAACATCCGCCAATCGTGCCTATTTGCTCGACCCCGAAAACGCCCTGGCACTCGCCTATTATGCTGAAGTGCTGCTAGACCAGCAAAAGTGGGATCAGGCCAAGCAGTACGCCAGCCAAGCTGTTGAGCTTGCTCCCGATTCGATGGACACCCACCGCGTTTTAGGTACCGTCTTGGAAGCCTGGGGCTACTACCGCGATGCCATCGATGAATATATCAAGGCTTCCCAGATCACCCCGAACCTCACCTTCCTCTATCTGCGGATTGGTCTCGGTTACCGCCAGCTGGGTTACAACCAGAAGCAGTTGTATACCACCGCCCTGGAGTACTTCGAGCGTGCTGCCACCATCAACCTGCAGCTGGGGATCAAGGACCCCCTGCCCTACATCGCGATTGCCAAGACTTACGCCCAGCAGGGTGAGTTCTTCGTCGCCTCCCGTAATGCCGAGAAAGCCCTCTCCTTTGACGCCACCAACGCGGATACCTACGGGCAGCTGGGGATGATCTACGTGCAGGCGCGTAATTATGAGACCGCCTTACCTACCCTGCGCTGCGTCGTGGATGGCTGCACGGCTGAAGAGAATGAAACTGCTAAACTTTTTGTGAAGAATGGCACCCTCCAGGAAAGCACTGCCGTACAGCCTTTGCCCCTGACCAACCTGAACATCGCCTACTACTACGTCCGATACGGGTCGGTGTTGGCTTACATGAACACGCCCGAGAATGGCTACTGCGCCCACTCGCTCGAGCTGATGACCCAGCTGCGTCTGACCTACCCCGATGACCCGGTGCTGATGCAGAATGTGGAAGACAACGAAGCCACCTGCCGTTCTTTGATGGGCACTCCTTCACCATGAAACCTGCCCCCTAAAAAAAGGGGGGGAAAAATAATTCAAAAATCGATATCCAGGTAAACCAAAACCCAGCTTCACTTGGATAAAACTCGGACAAATCCCTTGTTTTATTATCAGAATTTCGTTAGAATCAGTTAGAATCAGACAGAACCCCTTGACGTTTTATCTAATATTAGGTATTATTCAGTATGGTTTAGCACTCTCTTCACACGAGTGCTAAACCACAATCTGTTAATCAATCCAAATCATTCCATACTAGGAGGTGGCTATGTCCATCAATTTCAAACCCTTAGGTAGCCGCGTGGTGGTTGAACCCATCGAGCAAGATGAGATCACCCCCAGTGGCATCGTTCTCCCCGAAACTGCAAAAGAAAAACCCCAAAAAGCCACCGTCTTGGCCGTTGGCCCGGGTGACCGTGATGACGAAGGCAAGCGCATCGCCATGGATGTCAAAAAAGGTGATGTAGTCCTGTTCGCCAAGTATTCCGGCACCGAAATCAAGGTGGATAGCAAGAAACTGCTCATCCTGCGCGAAAGCGATCTGTTAGCAATTGTTGTAGGTAAATAATAAAGGTGTAATAAAGGAGTAATGAACTATGGCAGCAAAACAACTGCAATTTTCTGAAGAAGCCCGTCGCAAGCTGAGCAAGGGTATGGACGTCCTTGCAAACGCAGTCGCAACCACACTCGGCCCGAAAGGGCGCAATGTGGCCCTGGACCGCAAGTTCGGTTCCCCAACCATCACCCATGATGGCGTCACTGTCGCCAAAGAGATCGAGCTGGAAGACCCGTTTGAGAATATGGGCGCCCAGCTGCTCAAGGAAGCCGCCACCAAAACCAACGATATTGCCGGTGATGGCACCACCACGTCCACCGTGCTAGCGCATGCCATTGTCGCCGAGGGTATGAAGAACCTCGCCGCCGGCTTCAACCCGATGCTACTCAAGCATGGCATCGAAGCCGCCACCAAAGCCGTGGTCAAAAAGATTGGCGAGGATGCCATCGAAGTTACCACCAAAGCCGAGATCGGTAACGTGGCCTCCATCTCCGCCCAGGACCGCGTGATCGGTGAGCTGATTGCCGACGTTATGGACAAAGTCGGTAAAGATGGCGTCATCACCGTGGAAGAATCCAAGGGTCTGGAATTCGAGACCGAGTACGTCGAAGGTATGCAGTTCGACCGTGGATACGTCTCACCTTATTTCATCACCGATCCCGAGCACATGGAAGCCTCCATCGAGGATGCTTACATTCTGGTCTACGACAAGAAGATCTCTGCGGCGGCTGATATTGTCCCGCTGCTGGAGAAACTGGTGCAAATTGGCAAACGTGACCTGGTGATCATCGCCGAGGACGTGGACGGTGAAGCC
>JBAPSY010000146.1:0-26699 GCA_049281855.1 Anaerolineales bacterium | reverse complement strand
GGAAATGGCAAAGGCTGCCTATCCTGGGAGTTAAAAACTGGAGTAACATCACGTATGAAACCTCGTGCCTGGGTTGCGCTCATCGCAGTCTATATCGTCTGGGGGTCCACCTACCTAGCCATCCGTTTCGCCATCGAAACCATACCACCCTTCCTATCGGCTGGCATCCGCTTCCTGGTCTCAGGCGCCATCTTGTATTTTTGGCGCCGCTTAAGCGGAGACCCTGCCCCCAAGAAGGTGGAATGGCGTTCCGCTTCCATTATCGGACTTCTCTTGCTGTTGGGTGGGAATGGTGGGCTGGTATGGGCGGAGCAGCGCATCCCCTCGGGTATCGCTTCCTTATTCATCGCAACCACGCCATTATGGATGGTATTGATTGACTCCCTTCGACCAAACGGTCAGCGTGCCAACGGTCTCACCTGGCTCGGGGTGCTGGTGGGGCTCACGGGGACGGCGTTGCTTGCCAACCCCTGGCAATCCCATACCGCTAGCCCCCCTTTGGACCCCATTGGGATCGTTGTGCTCCTCGTGGCAGCATTATCCTGGTCCATTGGCTCACTCTACAGCCGGAAAGCTTCCCTTCCCAGCTCGCCCTTGATGGGCACCGGGATGGAAATGCTGGTGGGATCCTTGGGTTTATTTGCTTTTGGCACACTAATCGGGGAATGGAACCAATTCCACCTCACCACCATATCCCTGCGCTCGTTGGGAGGCCTGGCTTACCTGATCGTGTTTGGTTCAGGCATTGGGTTCGTAGCCTACACCTGGTTGCTGCGTAATGCGCCCACTCCACTCGTATCAACTTATGCATATGTCAACCCGGTAGTGGCGATTTTCCTGGGTAGTGTCGTTGTCCACGAAACCCTCGAGGGGATCGAGATCATTTCAGCCCTGATTATTATTAGCGGTGTGATCTTGATCACCACCTCGAAATCACTGCTGGCAAGAAAACCCTCCCCCATTCCACTCACCCCGGGTGAAGATTAATCCCTGATGGATAAATATAACGAGCTGGCTTATTAGCCAGTTTGTGTTTACTTAATTGCGCAAATTGATCGGCAGGAAAGTCTTGACATAAATTGTAATTGACCAAACATCAACCACACTGCCAGCTGGGTTGGTTGCCGATACGGTTACCTGGTGCAATCCAGGGGAATCCCAGTTGAAGGTCGCCGTATCTGATATGCCAGCAGTATGGGTAAAAGTCAATTGATCATCGATGTACCAGATGTAGGTGATAGGCACCGTCGTGGTGGTTGGATTAACACTCGCAGTAAAGGTATAACTGTCCCGCACATTCCCCGTATCAGGTCCACTGACTTCTACGAAAGCCGGAGCCATGCGCACTGGCAACGAGAGCGTATCCGTCGTCGAGCCAAAGATATTCATTGCTGTAACCGAGATCACCTGCATTCCAGGGTCACTCCACACATAACTAATGGTGTCAAGCAGACCTGTTGTATGGATTATCGGCAACTGCCCACTGGCTATCCAAGTGTATGTAATAGGCTGGGTTACATCTAAAGGCAAGACAGTAGCGGTGAACACATTTACATCTCCCACCATGCTTTCAGCAGGACCAGAAAGGGATACCACGGGCACCGTGCTGTCAATTTCAATTAATTGAGTGTTCACCACAGTGCCCCCTGCATTGGATGCCGTGACGGTGATCACTTTTGTGCCAATCTCTTCCCAGGTGAATTCAATGCCATCCACAATCTCCCCGATGTGCACCACTGGTGACAGACCCGTCGCCTCCCAGGTATATGTGATAGGTGTGGTTGCGTCATCCGGGCTGACCGTAGCAGTGAATGGGATGCCGTCTCCTAGTTGACCTTGTACTGCTCCAGAAAGTGCGACGCTCTCCATAGTTGTGAAACGATTATTAATCGTAACGACATACCCTGTTTCAGTCGCCGAATCAATGGAAATAGATATTCCATTAACCTCATCTTTAAAAACTTCGCCAGGTATCCACATAGCTCCAGCGTCGCCTGTGTTACCATTACCATCAATGTCGATCACATGAGCGTCATTGTCACGACTAGGATCGACATGATGAATGATCACCGCCGACCCAGGATTATAGGCATCATACCCAATCAACTGGCGAGCTTCCACCGTGTAGAACAGGCCCGGCGAACCAAGAATTGGCACGAAAGCAGTCAAATAATTCTCTGTTTGTGGTAAAGCTAACCGTTCTAATGTGATAGTTCGCACTGTGCCTGGGTTAGCAGTATATCGTTGAGCTGGAGTGATCCAACCCAGCATGTCTTTATGGTAGCTAATTGTATGCTGTCCTAAGCAACCATAAGTTGCATCAACGCCTCCACGATTACACGGTGCCCAATTATTACTCATCACATCCCACTGGTTATCATAAGTCTGACCATAATTACCCGATGAATGAGGCAAACCAAAACCATGTCCAGTCTCATGAGCAATGACACTTACGCTTTCGTAACCCCAGGGCGGTTCCCAGGTTACACTCCAAACCCTACAAGGACCGTCTAAACATAACCACCAAGTACCTCCCCAAGCATATCCGTCCAAATCAGCGTTGAACATCAGATTGACGCCAATATATGGAGAAAAATCAACCAATGAGTTGGCAACGTTAGTGCAATCTTGAGCTGCTGCACCCCAATTCAAATTACCACTTGGGGGAACATAATGACTACGTGGATAGGGTAATGTATACCATCCATATGCTCCCGAACCTTCCAGATTAACCAGGTCATAGGATTGTTGCCGCCAAAAATGGTCCAGTCCTGGATAATTACTTGAGTACATCCCTTGAAAATAAGCCAAGTTTCTCGGAGCAACCGAATAATCTGAAAACTTGCACAGGATCGACACCCAGGGTCGTGGACCATAAATCCCCTCCGGACCTGCCTGCTCACCATTCGCCAGGGTTATTGATTGAACCTGCAATATCGTCCCTGCATCCAACCATGTCCCTTGCACAACGACTGCCTTTTGGTTGAGACTAATCGGTCCAGCCACGGAAGTCAACAATTCTTCCTCGATGCTTAGCTGGATATTCTCATTTTGCTTGGTTGATAGGAAATACGAAATTCGGGTCTCACCAGATCCTGGTGTGCCATCCCCCCAGATGATGATAAAAGTCCCCCCCAAATATACTGGTGATCCAGCCTGTGCAATCGGATAGCCCCCACCTTGCACGAGCAAGCTCATCACCGCAAGGATATTAAACACGAAGAACAGCCGTTTAAGTCTCATGCATCACTCCTCAACGTAATAATATGAGTACTTACAGGTCTTCCTACGATTATAACCCGAGTAACGATAACGTATCCGCAAAGCAGGAACTCTTTATTCGACTTAGAGAATAGGATATAGACTGTACATAAAAATACCCCTCGGGGTATTCGCCCAAGGGGCATTTGTGAACTTTTCTATAACACTACATCTCAGCTATCTCGCTTCGGCTTCTTAATGCTGACCATCAGCAACGGGATCAGGATAAGCGGTAGCAACCCTGCTCCGCACAAACCTGATGGTTGGTTGGGAGGTGTCTGGGTCGGTGTTAGCGTGGGTGCAGTAGGTGAAACCGGCGTGGTAGTCGGCGATACTGGGTTAGTTGGTGCGGAGGTTGGAGTATGGTTGCCCTGCTGAACCGTGTTATTACTGGGAATCACCTCATACACGACACCTTCCGACATGGCGATAACCTTCTCCCCCAGGGCAAACGCGTCTGCCAGCTCCGGATTTGCTGCCACCAGAGCAAAGTAATCTGGAGAGAGAAATTCAACTGCTGTGGAATGCATCGTGTCAGGGTCGAAGGCTGTGTCAATCCATGTGCCATCCGAAAGCACAAACGTTCGTGAGCCAAGCACTCGAACGGTGGAAGAAGCCTCATCCTTGAGCTCAGGTGCACTCGCTGCACCCTGCATGGCACCCGCATTCGCTGCAGATTGGACAGCAGCCTGACCCGAAGGCGCCTGAGTAGGCATCGCCAGCATCTGTCCGTATGTTTCATTCGCCAGGCGTTGTTGTTCAGCTTCACCCAATGGAGCCTTATCCGTTACCAGATAAGAAGTATAGGGCGTAACGATGCCATAGCGGATGCTCAGGCGAACAATCTGATCGATGATTTCCTGATTGGCACCTTGCAAGCGGATCTCATTCAGCAGGTAGCCTATCTTGCGCGTCGCCCATAATCTTGGAATGGATGCCTGCAAGGACTTGGATGGTGATTTCTCTACGAATACCTGATCGGTGAAGGTGAAAGTCTGTCGTTCACCATTCACTTCACCAGTCAAACGGACGTCCGTTGTACCTCCATCCTTGTATCGGCCTAGCAGGATTACCTGCGAACTTGCGAACAAGTCAGGCAATGGATAAGGATAGAGATCATAGGTGGATACATCATTAAAACTTATATCAAGGCTGGTTAGCACCGGCGTGCTAATGCCATTGTAAAAGGATGAAAGGGTCTCATCCAATTGCATACCCGGTTGGACGTAAGTGCTTCGCCCATGATGGTCCTGAGAAATCGTATCCAGCAGGATGGTATCCACATCATAACCCACGCCAAAGGCAAAAAGACGCACGTTATCAGAAGCATTGGCAGAAAAATTCGATAGTATCGACTGGCTGTCCGTCACACCTTCGGTGGGTAAACCATCCGTCATAAAAATAAGGTAAGTGGAGCGTTCTGGATCCACCATCGCTGCAGCTTCTAGTAAAGCACGATTAATATCGGTCGAGCCTTCTGCTCGCAGGCCATCCAACCAGTTTTGGGCTTCTGACGCCTCGGAGGCAGGTCTTAACCCATTGGCATACATCTGGATGCCTGTACTGAAGGATATGATATTGAATCTGTCTTTACTATTGAGGTTATCTAAAATATACTGGGTTGCTAGTTGTGCCTGTTGGAATTTCTCCCCATCCATGCTCCCCGACCGATCGAGTACAAGCAGTAAATCCTTGGGGATGATCTGGTCAACGGTTTTAATCCGTGGGGCAAGCAGGACCAGGAAGAAGCCATCGAGATCCGTGTTATCGAATGGATCCCGGTAACTCAACAAGTGAAAAGCTTCTGAATCACCCACCGAATAATACAAGGCAAAATCGATATTTGGCAGCACATTAGCCGCCTCATAACCAACTTTCACGCGATGATCGCTATCTCGACTTACCCCCACCTCATGGCTGGGTGAATATACCGCCCGGATGGGTGTGCTGGATTGAATATCTACACTGATCGTGACGGATTCGATCGGCAAGGCAGAAAACTGCTCGGTGTTGAGAGGGTAAACGTAACGCACCAATCCACCTTCTGCCGGGAGGGCTTGGGTATATTCCAGCTCGATTCTGCGTTCACCTTGCGGTGCAATAGGGAAGATGCGCGCCTGAACAGCACCCCGCCCGATATATTCGAGCAAGGCTGGGTCACGCATGGTTGCAACGATTTGTTCATAGGTTTGTCGAGCCTGGGTCGCATCCAGCACCTGACCTTCGACTGGCTTCCCATCCACCCACAGGGTAAAACCGCTAACCGCAGCATCGTCCGGGATGGGAAATATATACGTACCTTCGATAGTCCAGTCATTGGGGTTGTAAAATACCTGATCCACATGGGTGACGGCTAGCTGATCCTGTATCGAAACGGTCACGTGATGGTAGCGGATGACGAGCTGGTCCATCGGGATAATTATTGGTGGGCATGGTGTCGACTCACACGGTCTGGGATCGGGAATGATCATACCATCAGCAAACGCTGAAGTTGGTAGAACTAATGTCGAGATCAAGATGATGAGCAAACTGGTGCTGAGCAGAATAGACCTGGGTTTCATAATCGCCTCCCGAATATTCGGTTTTAAAAGTTACCTGTACATTGGTTGATGTTTGCGCATAAGACGGTAAAAAATCGATAAAAGTTCCAGTGGTATAATCATTTTCTTGATTGGGAGACTTACTGGACCAAAATGCCATTGGAATTAGTCGATAAACTAGCTGGAATAGAACAGCGATACGAGGAGCTCGACCGACTCTTTTTGGAAGTCGGGGACGACTACCAGCGCGCCGCTGAGCTGAACAAAGAACGCATCGACTTGGAGCCCCTCGTCACAAAAGCGCGTGAATATCGCCAGGCGCTTGAAAGACTGGAAGATGCTCATTCCTTACTCGAAGGGGATGATGTCGAGATGCGCATGCTGGCAGAAGCAGAAATATTAGACCTGGAACCGCAGATCGAACGATTGGAACGCCAGATCAAAAGCATGCTATTGCCCAAAGATCCGCGTGATGAGCGCAATGTAATTATGGAAATCCGGGCAGGAACGGGTGGTGATGAGGCTGCCATCTTTGCCGCCGACTTGTTCCGGCTTTATTCTCATTATGCTGAGACTCGTAAGTGGGCGATTGAAGTACTTTCCTCGAGTGATATCGGCATTGGTGGTTATAAAGAGATCATTTTCCTCGTCAAAGGTAGGGGAGCATATTCACGCCTGAAATACGAATCTGGCGTTCACCGTGTTCAGCGTGTACCCGTGACTGAATCTCAAGGCCGAATTCACACCTCCACTGCCACTATAGCTGTGCTGGCAGAAGTCGACGAGGTTGAGATCAATATCCCTGAATCGGATATTCGTACGGATGTGTACCGCTCAGCCGGAGCAGGTGGTCAGAATGTGCAAAAAAATGCGACCGCAATCCGCATTACCCATATCCCCACCGGGATTGTCGTCGCCTGCCAGGATGAACGCTCTCAGCTGCAAAATCGCTTGCGTGCCATGAGCATATTACGCGCCCGCTTGTACGAGATGGAAGAAGAAAAACGCCGTGCTGAGATTGATGCCAACCGCCGTTCCCAGGTAGGAACGGGTGAACGCTCTGAAAAAATCCGCACGTATAACTACCCCCAATCGCGCGTGACCGATCACCGTATCAACGTTTCAACCTATAATCTCACCGGCTTTATGACGGGCGCATTGCTGGATGAATTTATCGATGAGCTGGCCACCAGGGATGAAGCCGAAAGGCTTTCCGCCGTTGGGATTGAAGCCCTGGTAGAAGGTAATAAATAATCCAGAGAGTTAATTTTGGATATCGGGTCAGTAAACATCAACGTTGCGCATCCCAACTAGAATAGACAATGGGATGCGTTTTTAATATTTATGGAATCAACCATCCTAGAGATTCTGGCTGAAATTAGCCAACAGCTCCACCAGTATAGCCAAACACCGATTCTGGAAGCCCAGGTTTTGGTAGCTCATATACTGGGCAAATCTCGCACCTGGTTATTGGCTCATCCAGATATTACCTTGAATAATACGCAATATAACAAAATCATCCAGGCTGCGAATCGATTAGTGCACGGCGAACCACTGCCCTATGTTAATGGGCATTGGGAGTTTTATGGTATGGATTTTGATTTGACTCCGGATGTGCTCATCCCTCGCCCGGAGACCGAGTTGATTGTCGAACGAGGGATAAACTGGTTGCGTCTCCATCCACCTCGGCGTAAAGCTGTGGACGTGGGCACTGGATCTGGTTGTATCGGCATCAGTCTGGCGAAGAATATCCCAGATTTGCGCCTGCTCCTGACGGATATTTCCTCTCAGGCTATAAACGTTGCCAGGATTAATGCCGAGAAATATAAGCTGTTGGATAGATTGGAATTCCTTCAGGCAGACTTACTGGATGGGGTTGCCAGATCATTCGACTTGATATGCGCCAACCTACCCTATATCCCCACTACGCTGCTGATGAAGTTGCCAGTCGCTGAACGGGAACCTCTTGTAACATTGGACGGTGGTTTGAGTGGGACGGAGGTGATTAATAGGCTACTCGAACAAGCCAGGGGAAAATTAGCCTCCGGGGGTTTGATGTTATTGGAAATCGAATCATCCCAGGGTATTGAAGTAAAAACCCTTGCCAAACATCATTATCCTTTATCAAAAGTGCAGCTTCTGAAAGATCTTTCTGGTCAGGATAGGTGTGTGGAAATCGAGCGACCCAACCTGATCATTCACCTGTGCAGGCGGGTAGAGTGGCAGAAAAGTCAGGAACAGGGAATGTACCAGGGCACATCCCTCAAACACGAGGGTTTTATCCACTGCTCACAACCTGAACAGATCCTTGAGGTGGCAAACCGTTTCTACCCTGGTATCTCTGAGTTGGTCTTATTATGGATGGACCCTGATAAAGTCACTTCTGAAATTCGATGGGAAGGCGCAAATAACTCCCTGTTCCCCCATATCTATGGACCCATCAACCTAGATGCCGTTATCTCGGTTACCGAACTCAAGCCAGAGATTGATGGAACGTATCGTGTGATCCAGCTACCTGGTTAATCCAAAACAGGCAGGGTTATCCCTGCCATGATGTGAAAAAATATGATTAGGGCAGGTAGTGCAAACCTGCCCTGCTATTCGATATATCGTTTAGTAACGCCTGTTTCCGCCAGGTCTTCGAAACTTTCCACTATCTTCCTTGGGGCGGGCAAGGTTCACCTTAAGCGATCGATTTTCAAGCGGGGTGTCATTGAACAGGCTTACTGCCTTTTCTGCCTCAGCCTGCGTGCTAAGTTCTACAAATGCGAAGCCACGTGAACGTCCAGTATCCCGGTCTTTAATCAGGCTGACAGAGACGACGGTTCCTGCTTGTGAGAACATACTTTGCAGGTCTTCTTCAGTCGTGCTAAACGGCAAATTCCCAACGTACAATTTATTATCCATCTCTCCTCCAAAAAAATACCGCCCCGACACTTCGTCGCGGCGGTTTTCTAACTGCAGCAAACCTGTATCACCTGATAATTATATCATCATAGCCAAAATGACAAACGAATTTGAAAGCATAGTTCCAAAGTAAAATTAACGCTTGGTATTATTGGCCAAATAAAAACCTTCCTTCACTCGCTCTTTATACAGAGTACGTGTAGCTCACCCGGTCCATGCACACCAATCGTCAACGTCATCTCAATGTCTGCTGTCCGTGATGGGCCAGTAATTAATATGGCTGCTGGTGCTTGCTTCACATCCTCACGCAATAATACCTGGCTAAGATTCTCAAAAACATCCTTTTCCCAGAGAAGAGCGATGTGAACTTCGGGCAGCAGTGATGCAGTCAGCGGCCGTCCCTCACCACCCAACAACAGCAGTGATCCTGTATCCGCAATCCCAGCAGATGCACCTGTTAATCCTGCGCGCACCAAGCTGCAGACTTCAAGTGTCTCTCCCCTCGGGTGGCTGATTAGGATACCAGCACCGGATAGTTGTTCCATCAGGCCTACAGGTAGGTAGGGTGTATCCCACACCAGAAGCTCGTTCATCCCGCGCTTTCGTAATACTTCCAGGATCTTATCCGTGACTTCATCTATTGAGCACGATATGAAATTTCCACCGAGAGCTTCCAGCTCTAATGCAAAATCCTTAATTCCTTTGTGCACTTGGATTGGAGCATCTTTCTTCATTAAAGAGCTGGTGTTGTGAGCCTCCCCAGGGAGTGTTGTTTGATGATTCACCCTCTGCGATGCTTGAGTATAGTTTAGATATCTGGACCGGAATGATCTGGCTGCAGGACGTGGGAAATCCTTCGAAAACCCCCACCCACTAAACCTTGGTAAGTGCATCCAGGGATCCCCTTTTGAGAGAATTGTGACCAATGAACCGAATACTCCTGCCAGCCACTGGGCAGCAACAAAACGCCGTGGTGAGGTGGCTGCCAGGGTAAACAATCTTAATCCTACAGTCAATGGTACCGAAGCGTTCGGCTTGGGGTTTGATTGCACCTGGCTAGTTTGGATGCCCGCGCGCACCCGTAATAACAGCTTGGGGAGGTCAATATCCACCGGACAGGCCTCTCTGCACGCCCCGCACAAGCTGGAGGCACGTGCCAAATGACCGTATTCAAGCTGGCCAAACAAGGCCGGTGAGATCACGCTGCCGATCGGACCAGGATATGGGCTGCTCTTTCCTTCAAGACTCACATACGCATGCCCACCAATTTCACGGAAAACCGGGCAGGCATTCAAGCACGACCCACAGCGGATGCAATAAAGGATTTCCCGCAAACCTGAGGCCTGTACATTTCTACGGCCGTTATCTACCAGGATTACATGCCGTTCCTGAGGTCCATCTGGATCGTCTGAGCGTCGAGGGCTGTTCAACAAGCTGGTGTACACCGTCAGCTTTTGCCCAGTGGCTGAGCGTGGCAGGAGGGATAACATCAAGGATAGGTCATCCATTGTAGGTACCAGTCGTTCAATGCCCATCAGGGCAATGTGGACTGGCGGGACTGTGGTCACCATGCGACCATTGCCCTCATTGGTCACCACGCATAACGTACCCGTCTCTGCTACCCCGAAATTAACCCCTGAGATACCCATATCCGCATTGAGGAACACCTGGCGTAGAGTCCGCCGGGCAGCATTCGTCATGATGCTGATATCTTCGGTGTAAGGCAGTCCCAGCTTTTCCTCGAATAACCTGCCCACATCCTGACGTCGTAGATGTACTGCTGGAGTGATGATATGGGAAGGTGGTTCTCCCCGCAATTGGACGATATATTCACCCAGGTCAGTCTCGATGACCTCCAAACCATGTTTTTCAAGCGCATGATTCAATCCAATTTCTTCACTCACCATTGTCTTAGACTTGGCAATCAGCCTCGCACCGTGCTGAAAAGCAATTTCATATACTAACTTTATCGCCTGATCAGCATCCACTGCATGATGCACCAACATGCCATTTTCTATTGCATGTGTAGTAAACTGCTCCAGATAGCTGTCCAAATGGTCAATCACATCAGCTCGTACCGCATGAGCACGCTCCCGTGCTGTTTGGGGGTCGGAAAGCGATGCAAAGGCATCTTTTCGAACCTTGATGCGCCGTTCTGCGTTAGCGTCCAGGGCAGATTGTAAATTCGCATCTGCCAATGATTCGCGGATTCGGGAGTGAAAAACGTTCGTCATTTACGTATTATCCAAAATATCTGCGATATGCACTGCACGCTGGGGTTTATGGCATCGGTGCAACCCCCCATTGATATTGGCAACACATCCGGCGTCGCCCGCCACCACGATCGAAGCCCCGCTAGCCTCTAGATTCGCAATCTTCCGGTCCAACATCGCAGTCGCTATTTCAGGATGCTCGATCGAGAAGACACCGCCAAATCCACAGCAATCTCCTGTGTCTGGCAGCTCGACCAATTCAGCATTCCGTACGGCTGCAAGTAAAGCCCTGGGTTGGTGATCCACTCCCAATCCCCGAAGCAGGTGGCACGAGGAATGATAGGTTATTCGCCCCTTAAATACTGCCTCCAGATTTGTGACTCCCAGTATATCCACCAGGAATTCACTGAATTCATAAGTGCGTTCTGCTAGTGACAGTGCACGTGGCAACCATTTTGGATCACCCGCAAACAATTCAGCATAAGAGTGGCGTATCATGGATGCACACGAACCAGAAGGCACCACCACGGGTCCTGGGTATGCCTCGAAGGCACGTATGGTTTGGATCGCCATCTTGCGCGCCTGTTGCCGCAATCCAGCATTGAACGCTGGCTGACCACAGCACGTCTGATCAGGGGGAAAAGACACCTTTACGCCTGCTTTTTGTAGTACTCGCACAACTGCTTCACCTGTCTCCGGGTAAAGTGTATCGATGATACAGGTGACAAATAACTGAACCGTATTCGTCATGAGCTTCTCCAAAAGTAATTGTAGCAGAATCTACCATTCTTTGCTTATCTGAACATCAATGTCCTTAAAAAGTTGTCCGCCATATGTTTAGGTGTCATGCAGACTAAATTGCAGAGGTTAGCGCAAAAACCAGCCTGACGTGGTAATATTAACCGCGCTTTGCGTAACTAACTTCGGATAAGCATTCAGGAACATACAAAACTATGGACGATTTTAGAACAATCATTCCAAATCATTTTACACTGCCCCGTAGAATTAATCGTCTGGGTGAGTTGGCCTACAATTTGTGGTGGACGTGGAACCCAGAGGCTCAACGTCTTTATACCCGCATCGATCCTGTTCTTTGGGAAAAGACCAATCACAATGCGATCCAATTTTTACGGCTCATGGACCCACCTCGATTAAAAAATCTCATTAATGATCGCTATTTCCTGGATTATTATGATCGCATCTTACGTGCATTTGACGATTATATGAAATCCAAGAACACCTGGTTCGCACGTACACACCCACAACATATAAATCAACCCATTGCTTATTTTTCCACCGAGTTTGGTT
The DNA here is from genome assembly GCA_049281855.1 of Anaerolineales bacterium. Lineage (GTDB taxonomy): Bacteria > Chloroflexota > Anaerolineae > Anaerolineales > UBA4823 > FEB-25. The sequence goes on along the minus strand of JBAPSY010000146.1, from coordinate 14,470 downwards.
TGCATGAGACTCTACCAATCTATGCCGGTGGGTTGGGTGTGCTTTCGGGGGATCATCTAAAAGGAGCCTCCGACTTGGGTTTACCCATGGTCTCAATAGGGTTCTTGTATACCCAGGGATACTTTTCACAACACATTTCAGAAGATGGATGGCAGGAAGCGCGTTATCTGCGCTTAAAATTTGAGGAGCTGCCGGTATTACCATTTGTCAAGGAGGACGGCCAACCGATGACCATTTCGGTGGAGCTACCAGGCCGGAATGTGTTGGCTCGTTTGTGGGAAATACGCATCGGTCGGGTGCCACTGTATTTACTGGATAGTGACGTCGAAGGTAACTCGCAAACGGATCGTGAGCTGACTTCCCGTTTATACATCAGCGACCTGGATTCACGCATTTCACAAGAGATTATCCTTGGCATTGGTGGTGTCAGGGCATTAAGGGTCTTGGGTTATAACCCTGATGTCTGGCATATGAATGAAGGCCATTCGGCTTTCATGGTCTTGGAACGAATTCGGGAATTGGTCGCTGCAGGAAACACATACGAGCAAGCCGTCCAACAAATTCGACCATCGACCGTATTTACCACCCACACGCCCGTCCCCGCCGGGAGTGATGAATTTCCTCTTTGGTTGGTTGACAAATACTTCTCGAACCTTTGGCCACAATTGAAGTTGTCCCGCGAGCAATTCATCGACCTGGCACACCATATCCTTCCATGGGGCGAGTCTTTTAGCATGCCAATCCTGGCAATGGGTCTCTCGTCCAAGCACAATGGTGTTTCAGAGATCCATGGTAAGGTCGCACGCAAGATGTGGAATTTCCTATGGCCAAATCTCGAGGAAGATAAAGTCCCAATTACACATATCACGAATGGAGTGCATACCAGCACCTGGCTGGCACGTCGTCTCAGCAGCATGTATGACCGGTACTTCGGGAATGGTTGGAAGGACCGGGTGGACGACCCGGAAACTTGGCAAAGGATTGATGATATCCCCGATGCCGAATTGTGGACCGTCCGCCGGCATCTAAAACGCAAGTTATCCTACTATATTCGAGAACGTACCCGCGACCAATGGATGAATGCCAATGTCCATCCTGTTCAGGTCATTGCCTCAGGTGTGCTACTCGACCCGTACGCACTCACCATCGGATTTGCCCGCCGTTTTGCCACCTACAAGCGCGCCAACCTAATCTTGCATGACATCGATCGGCTTCTTGAAATCATAAACCGCCCTGACCAACCCGTACAAATCATATTTGCTGGTAAAGCTCACCCTGCAGATGAGCCAGGCAAGCTGCTTATTCAGCAGGTTTACCGTGCTGTGAAGAAAGCTGAAAATGGTGGGCGGTTGGTATTTCTCGACGATTATGACATGAACCTCGCACGCTATCTAATCCAGGGAGTGGATGTATGGATGAATACACCCAGACGTCCAAACGAAGCCTCCGGTACCTCAGGTCAGAAAGCTGCCATGAATGGTGTGATCAATTTCTCCGTACTGGATGGCTGGTGGCGTGAAGGATTCAATGGATCGAATGGCTGGGCCATTGGAGATGACCAGGAGTATGAAAATTATGACCAGCAAGATGCAGCCGATGCCGCCAGTCTGTACGACACACTAGAAAATAAGATCGTACCTCTTTACTATCGCGATCGTTCTGCAGATGGTCTACCATCGGATTGGATTGCAGTGATGAAAGAGTCCATTCGCACGCTTTCACCGCGTTTCAGTATCCACCGTATGATAAAGGAATACACAGAGCGGATGTACCTGGCTGTAGAAAGCTGACCATGGAGTTGTTTTTATCCCCTCAAGCCTGGGCGGGCGCTGGATTGATCTTCATTCTACGGGTTGCCGACATGACGTTGGACACGCTACGTGTTTTATTTGTCATGCGTGGTAAAAAGCAGATTGCCTGGGTGTTAGGCTTTTTCCAATCAGCCATATTCGTGCTCGCTATAGGAAAAGTACTCACCCAGATGAATAACCCTTTAAATATAATAGGCTATGCGGCTGGTTTTGCTACAGGGAATGTGGTGGGAATGATCATCGAAGAGCGCATCGCAATCGGTCATATATTAGTTAATATCATCAGCCCGAGGCGCGGTTCAGCCATCGTCACCCATTTGCGTCAGAATGGTTATGCTGTCACCGAATTATCCGGACGTGGAAAAGATGGCATGGTATCGATGATTAACTGCTCTGTGTTGCGCAAGCAAGTGGATACAGTTCACCAGCTTGTAAATGAGATCGATCCTGAAGCTTTTATCACCGCCGAGGATGTCCGCCCTATTCGGCATGGTTTCTGGAGAGCATGATTAAGTTCTAATTTTTTTGCCTGAAAACCATCTTCTATGGTATGGTATTTCGGCTTTACAAATTATCCTAGAAATCATACCCTTCTTCGCTGAGGGTTCACAACTTTGGGGAGGAGTTGCATTATGGATGTGTTGCTTTTGGCTCGGCTTCAATTCGCAATCACAATCATCTATCATTTTTTCTTTGTACCCCTGACCCTGGGTCTGTCTTTAGTGGTAGCTATCCTCGAGACAATATATGTTTGCACTGGGAAAGAAACCTATAAGCGGATGACCAAGTTCTGGGGAAAGTTATTCCTGATCAACTTCGCCATTGGTGTGGTGACAGGCATCGTTCAGGAATTTCAGTTTGGTATGTCATGGTCGGAATACTCGCGCTATGTGGGAGATATTTTCGGTGCTCCTCTAGCCATTGAAGCATTGCTTGCCTTTTTCCTGGAATCAACCTTTTTAGGCGTGTGGATTTTTGGGTGGGATAAGCTATCCAAGGGATTGCATGCCACAACTATGTGGCTGGTCGCCATTGGGTCTAATATTTCCGCTATATGGATCTTGATCGCCAATGCCTTTATGCAACATCCTGTCGGATATACTATTACCGATGGACGGGCGGAATTAACAAATTTTTCTCAGGTGATCTTTAATCTTCCCATCTTCAGCCACTACCCCCATGTATTCAGCGCCGGGTTGGTTACCGTTGCCTTTTTTATGTTGGGTATAAGCGCATATCACTTGTTGCGCCATAATGAGACGGATCTGTTCAGATATTCCTTCCGTATGGCAGCAATTATCGGTGTGATTGGAACGATATTGGTTGGTGTGATCGGACACACACAAGGTCAAGAAATTAATCAAACTCAGCCAATGAAATTAGCTTCGCTGGAAGCTTTGTTTGATACTGAAGATCCTGCCTCATTATCCATTATTACCATTAAAAATCCATTTAACGGTTCGCTACTTCTCGATCTACGCATTCCAGGGATGCTCAGCTTTATGGAATATAACCGGTTCACAGGTGAAGTAAAAGGGATTAATCAGCTCCAGGCTCAATATGAGCAGCAGTATGGTCCTGGAGACTATGTGCCCCCCCCAGTTGTCACTTATTGGAGTTTCCGTGCTATGGTGGGGGCAGGTTTGTTAATGATCTTGATCAGCCTGTGTGCACTTTTCGTTGACCTGAGAAACCTTTATGGAAAATATCCTTGGTTCTTAAAATTGCTACCTTGGGCAATTGCCCTACCCTATCTTGCGAATACCACCGGGTGGATCCTTACCGAGTTTGGCAGATTCCCGTGGGTTGTATATGGGCTGGTCAAGTTACAAGATGGTGTTTCGAAGGCGGTGACTGGTGGAATGCTCTTGACAAGTTTGATTGGATTCATCCTGGTCTATGGGCTCCTCATCTATGCAGCCATTTACCTGATGATAAAATTTGCCAAGGAAGGTCCTGTGAGTGCGTTAGAAGTCCCTGAAGAGTTCACTCCATCCCTGGTAAACCCACCTGAATCGCGATAGGAGGCATTAATATGACCCTCAACACACTTTGGTTCATTTTCATTGCGATCCTTTATACAGGCTTCTTCGTCCTGGAGGGGTTCGATTTTGGTGTCGGGATTTTGCTTCCTTTCCTGGGTAAAAATGACTTGCAACGCCGGACGATTATTAATACCATTGGCCCTCACTGGGATGGGAATGAGGTTTGGCTGATCACTGCAGGGGGAGCAACCTTTGCTGCCTTCCCCAATTGGTACGCAACAATGTTTAGTGGCTTTTACCTTCCATTATTCCTTCTGCTCATCGGGTTGATCGTACGCGGGGTGGCTTTTGAGTTTCGAGGCAAGGATGATAATCCGCGCTGGCGCAATCTTTGGGACTGGTGCCTCTTTGCAGGTAGCTTGTTACCCACGATTCTATTACCCATTGCCTTTTCCAACCTGGTTCGAGGGATTCCCATCGATGCAGATATGCAATACGTCGGGGGTTTATTTAACCTGCTGAATCCCTATGCGCTGCTGGCTGCTCTTGCAGTCACTTTGCTGCTCCTGCTACACGGAGCAAGCTTCTTGAGCCTCAAGACGACCGGCGAAATCGAGCAAAAATCAAAGGAGCTAGTCCGCTGGCTTTGGCTTCTGGTGGTCTTGATGCTGGTCATATTCCTGATCACCAGCTTTATTGTCACCGATGTTCGCCAAAGGTTGAATGTCATTTCGATCGGGTTCCCAGTCCTCGGGGTGTGCACTGTTTTGGTTGCTGGATATTTCTTGCACAAAGGACAATTTGGGCGTGTCTTCTTGATGACCTGCCTCACAGTTGCCTTTGTCGTCCTGAGTATCTTTTCTTTTCTCTATCCACGCGTAATGGTTTCCAGTCTGAGCCCTGATTGGAGCCTGACCATTCAAAATGCAGCTTCCTCCGCTGGCACCCTTAGATTAATGACCATCGTCACCCTGATATTTCTGCCAATCGTCTTGCTCTATCAGGCATGGACCTATTGGGTCTTCCGTAAACGTGTTTCCAGTGATCCGGAAAAATTAACCTACTAGCTGCTAACATCTAATTTAGCGGTCAGCATGCTTCCATTGGAGTTCAACCAGGAGCTGAATGCTGACCGCTAGCATTTTACCCAGATGAAACTAAATACCCGCCGCCTTATCAATGAAGCCAGGCTTGCTCAAATCGCAATCGTCCTATCCATCATCCTGGGACTAATCGGGGGAATTTTAAGCGTATTCCAGGCCCGTGAGATTAGCCAGGCGATTAGTCGAGTCTTTCTGGATGGACAAACTCTTGAAACTGTTTCCACGCTGTTAATTGCCATTCTCGGTATCATCCTGCTGCGTGCAGGATTTCTGTTGGGGGGAGAGTTGTGTGCCAGTGCTGCCGCACGCCAGATTAAACAGGATTTACGCAAGCGGCTTGTTACACATATCCAGGATCTTGGTCCGGCTTACCTCAAGAGTGAAGCGGGGGAGCCTGATCCCCGCACAGGAGAGTTAGCCAACCTTGCAAGTGAAGGGATTGATGCGGTCGAAGTATATTTCAGTCAATATCTGCCACAGATTGCACTGGCAGCGCTTATCCCCCTCACAATCCTGTTTTTCGTGTTTCCTACCGACTCCCTTTCCGGAATCGTCTTGCTTGTAACCGCGCCGTTACTACCGTTATTCATGTACCTGATCGGCACGGCAGCTGAAGAGCTCACTCGTAAACAATGGAAGGGATTGAGCCGCATGAGTGCATATTTCCTGGATGTGCTTCAGGGCTTGACCACTTTGAAATCTCTTGGTCGGAGCCGGGATCAAATTGATGTCATCAAGAAAGTGAGCGAAAATTACCGCCAATCCACCATGAGTGTCTTGAAGGTCACTTTCCTCTCTGCCCTGGTACTGGAACTGGTAGCCACCCTCAGCACGGCTGTGGTTGCAGTTGAGATTGGAATTCGATTGCTCTATGGGAGGATGGCTTTCGAACAGGCTTTCTTCATCTTGTTACTTGCCCCCGAGTTCTATCTGCCATTGCGTTTATTAGGTACCCGTTTTCATGCCGGTATGGCAGGGGCCGAGGCTGCCAAACGTATTTTTAAGATCCTGGATCTTTCCATAGCTACGAATGCCCAGAATGCTATTACTCGGGACCATTCAATTTCAAAGATTAATTCTCCACCATCCATTGTATTCAAAGAGTTGAGCTATGCATATTCCAATAACCGCTCTGCGCTCCAAGGGGTTTCTTTTGAGATCCCAGCCGGGAAGATGACTGCATTAATTGGCGAAAGCGGTGCTGGTAAGACTACCCTCACCTGGCTGTTGTTACGCTTTTTGCAACCTCAAAGCGGTGAAATCATTGTGGATGGAAAATTACTTGGCGAAATTCCGGCTTCAGAGTGGAGAGAAAATCTAGCATGGGTTCCTCAAAACCCATATTTGTTTAACGACACAGTCACCGCAAATATAAAGCTGGCACGACCCGATGCTGACGAATCAGCCATCCACCAGGCTGCACGTTCGGCTCATGCAGATGAATTTATCAGTGAATTACCGCTGGGTTATGAGACAGTGATCGGTGAACGTGGGATGAGGCTGAGTGCGGGGCAAGCCCAGCGCATTGCATTGGCGCGTGCCTTTCTTAAGGATGCCCCTTTACTCATTCTGGATGAAGCCACCTCCCACCTGGATCCCGAGACAGATTCACTTTTACAAGGGTCATTGGAGCACCTGACGCAAGGCAGAACAGTAATCGTGATTGCTCACCATCGTGCTACCATCGCCAAGGCTGATAAGGTGATTAAATTGAGCCACGGTAGGGTTGATCAGACTCTTGAGATTGAGGCATCCATTCCACCAGTGCTGGCTGACCATGGTGGCCATTTACCCATGGCGATCTCAAAAATTCTCCCTGAAATAACACCTTTATCAATCGAGCCTAAATATGAGCAGACTAAGCGATCACCAAAGCCATCGGTGGAAAGTCGGTGTTTCAACTTGCTCTCCCCGTTTGCCAGTCGAATACTCTTATCGATAGTATTGGGGTTTGCGACCATTGCAAGTGGTGTCGGATTAATGGCTACAGCTGCATATATCATCTCGGCAGCTGCTTTACACCCATCCATTGCTGAATTGCAGGTGGCAATCGTGGGAGTGCGCTTTTTTGGACTCTCGCGCGGAGTCTTTCGTTACCTTGAGCGTTTGGTTTCCCATGATGTGACATTCCGTCTGCTTGCCCGGTGGCGGGTTTGGTTCTACCAGGCTTTGGAACCCCTCGCACCTGCACGCCTGATGCGCTATCATAGTGGTGATCTGCTTACCCGGGTGATCAGTGATATTGGATCATTGGAAACCTTTTACGTCCGCACAGTTGCTCCCCCTCTGGTGGCTTTACTGGTCAGTGTAACCATAACGCTATTCTTGGGAGGCTTTGGCGTGCAGTTAGCCTGGGGATTGCTGGGTTTTCTAATCTTGGCAGGAATCGGATTGCCACTCCTGATTCTCATCCTGTCTCACCAGCTTGGACCAAAGATTGTCCAGGCACGCGCCAGACTAAGCACTTTACTAATAGACGGAATCCAGGGTATGCCTGACCTGTTGACATGTGGTCAAGGGGGGGCACAGATAAAACGGGTGAACCAGGCTGGCGAGCGATTGACTAGTCTTCAAGCACGCATGGCCGGCTTATCTGCCCTGCATACTGCCATTGGAAGTCTTCTCGCCAATCTGGGCATGCTGATGGTGCTCGTACTTGCGATTCAAAGGTCATCTCAAGGGCAGCTTGATGGCGTGTTCATCGGTGTGGTGGCATTGACCGCTCTCACCTGTTTTGAAGCCATGCAACCTATCCCCCTGGTTGCTCAAAATTATGAAGGTCATCGGGCAGCTGTGCGCCGTCTTTATGAGCTGGTGGATGCCCCTGCACCGGTTGTCGATCCTGCTGAACCGCTCACGCTGCCTGAAGATCCCAGCTTGGATATACAGGATCTCACATTTCAGTACCCATCGTGGATTAACGAAGAAGAATCAGCCAATATATCTGCATTTGCGCTTAAAGATATCTCGTTTTCCCTGCCTCTCGGAAAGCATATCGCCTTGATCGGCCCCAGTGGTGCAGGGAAGACCACACTGACCAGCTTGTTGCTGCGCTTTTGGGAATATCAGCTGGGTTCACTCCGCATGGGGAAACATGAGCTAAACCAATACCTCCAGGAGGATATTCGCAGACGAATTGCCTTCATTTCGCAAAACACTTATCTATTCAGCGCCACCATCAAGGAAAACCTGCTCATCGCCCGACCACGGGCGACGGATGGTGAAATTATCGAGGCTGTAAAGCTGGCCCAATTGCATGATTTTATCCAATCCTTGCCCGACGGGTACGACACGTGGATCGGTGAGCATGGACTTCGCCTGAGTGCTGGTGAACGCCAACGTTTGGCAATTGCCCGAGCGCTGCTTAAGGACGCCCCCCTGCTCATCCTCGATGAGCCAACCGTCAACCTGGACCCTGCCACAGAGCTTGCGGTGCTGAATTCCATACGTAAATTGAGTCAGGGTCGTAGCACGATCACCATCACTCAACGTATGGTCGGGCTTGAAACCATGGATGAAATCCTGGTCCTTAAAAATGGACGCATTATCGAACATGGTACTCATAACCAGTTATTATCAATCCACGGTTTCTATAGCCGGATGTGGGATCTCTACCATCAAATCCTGTAAATCAAAATCATGGAATATTGATTCGGAATATTGACAAACTTTGGAGAATGAAAGGAAAAACATATGCATTGGCTGAAAAAACGCTGGTGGCTGGTTTTGATTGGCATTTTATTCGCTGCTGTAATCGGTTTTGTCGCCTGGGGATTGATCATCCCAGCTCCAATGCCAGAAGCATTGGCAGCATTACTATCCGATGCCCAGGTTAATATAACCACTGAACCCTGGTTGGTCTTCCAATCCAGTCAAAACAAACCAACCACAGGCTTGATACTCTATCCAGGTGGGCGGGTTGATCCACGTGCATATGCTCCCCAAGCTCATATCATTGCCTCCCAAGGATATCTTGTCATCATCGTTCCAAGGCCCCTTAACCTGGCGGTCTTGGGTGCTGAACGAGCTTCGTCAGTTATTAACACGAATCCCAATATTCAAAATTGGGTTATTGGAGGGCATTCTCTGGGTGGCTCAATGGCAGCATTGTACGCTGATAAGCATCGCGACCAAATCAAAGGTCTTGTGTTGTGGGCTTCATATCCCGCCAGCAGCAACAACCTGGCTGACAGCACAATTAAGGTTGCATCCATATATGCTACTCTCGATGGTCTCGCCACCCAGGAAAAAATCGATGCTTCGCGCAAATTGCTCCCAGCGGATACTACCTGGGTGCAGATTGAGGGTGGGAATCACGCCCAGTTTGGTTGGTATGGGCTCCAATCAGGTGATAATCCTGCCACGATAAGTCGTGAAGAACAACAAATACAGATAGTCCAGGCCACTTTGAATCTGCTTAGCGTAGTGAACCATACCCCCTGATAATTTTTATGCATCCAAAAAATTGGGTATATAAAAATAAACAGGACAAGCGTAACCTGCCCTGTTTTATCGTTATAGCAGGTTTATACGAACTTTCCGTCACGGTAAATGACTGCACCATCAGCACGCATCTCTGAATCCTTTCGCATGTCGCAGATCATATCCCAATGGATCGTGCTGGTGTTTCGGCTGCCTGTCTCAGGGTAACCCGCTCCCAGCGCAAGGTGAAAGGTCCCACCAAGTTTTTCATCAAATAAGATGTTATGCGTGAAGCGGTTGATCTCGTAATTGGTGCCAATCGCAAATTCACCCAGATAATGTGAGCCCTTATCAGAATCGATCATGGCTAAAAGGAGTTGCTCACCTACTTGTGCCTTTGCAGAGGCCACCCGTCCTTTTTCGAACTTTAACTCCACCCCCTCCACCGCCTGACCCTGATAGATAGCTGGGTAGGTAAATTTCACCCAACCGTTCGCCGAGTCCTCTTCCGGACCTGTATAAATCTCACCGTCCGGCATATTGTGCCGCCCATACGAATTATTGAACTTTCGTCCTTTCACAGATAGGCTAAGGTCTACATTCGGTCCGGTGAGTTTAACTGCATCATGGCCTTCAATACTTTCGATCATTCTGACCTGTTGCCTGCGGATATTTTCCCAATACGCCACCGGGTCAGAGGTATTTTCATCCACATGGCAGGCAGAAAACACAAAATCGGTGTACTCTGCCAGATTCATCCCTGCTTCCTTGGCATACCCTTCGGTTGGAATTTGGGTCAGCACCCAGCGCATTGAATTGGTTGCTCCTCGTTGGAGCATGGCGTTCCGTACAGGAGCCATTCCTTTTTGACGAAGGGACTGTTTTTGACCAGCTACACCACTCAATGCACGTGGATCCATCTCTGCACGCACGCGGATATATACCTCAAATTGCTCTGTCACAAGCTTTTGAAATGAGGGCGTATAGGTCAGCTGGTCATCATTGGCATACTTGAAGAATATTTTCTCCTGCTCGGGGAGACTCAATAGCACATGCGGGTGACCACCTCGCTGTAGTACAAGCTCATAGATTTTACCCACGATTGCTTCTGCATTGGTGGTCGTCTCGATGGCCACACGATCACCTGGTTTTACATATGTGGAATGGTCCACCAAAATTTGGGCTAATTTCTGGTATGGGAGAGATGTCATAATTATTCCTTTTCATCTAAGTTGTCTGACATTTAACCTGCAGAAAATTATAACATCCCAGTAAAAACCGCGCTATAATCTTATTTACCATCCTCTATTTCATCTCAGTAAGGCAGGGTATTGAATGAAACAGCTTTTTCAGAATATTAACAATGGTGAAACTGTGATTGTTGATGTGCCCATCCCACAGGTTCAAGCCGGGATGGCATTGGTTCGCACTCGGGCTTCTCTGGTCTCCGCCGGGACGGAACGCATGCTGGTTGAATTTGCCGGTAAATCCTTGTTGGGGAAAGCTCTTTCACGTCCAGACCTAGTCCGGCAGATGGCGGATAAAGCTCGTCGAGAAGGTGTGCTATCCACTGTTGAAGCTGCCTTTAATCGATTGGATCAACCCATGCCTCTCGGTTACTCTTCATCGGGGGTGATCGAGCAGCTTGGTGAGGGTCTGCAAGGATTCAAGGTCGGAGATCGGGTCGCCTGCGCAGGAGGTGGATATGCTGTCCATGCCGAGTATGCCATCGTCCCACACAACCTGCTCACTTTACTTCCTGAAGTAGTTGATTTTGAATCCGCCGCGTTCACCACGTTGGGTGCCATCGCCTTGCATGGCTTTAGGCTTTCTGAGGCTAAAGTTGGCGAAACCGTGGGTGTGATTGGATTGGGGTTATTGGGGTTGTTGGTAGTTGGGATCGCCAGTGCTGCCGGTTGTCAGGTTTTTGGGGTGGATCTCGATGAAACCCGAGTAAAATTAGCCATTCAGCTGGGAGCGACTGCGGTCCTCCGCCCGCAGTCGGTGGAATCTGCCCAGGCATTCTCACATGGGCGTGGGTTGGATAATATTCTCATCTGTGCGGATACACCCTCCGCAGACCCTGTCGAGCTGGCCGGTGAGATTGCTCGCGATCGGGGTCATGTGGTTGCCATCGGAGCAGTCGGGTTGACTCTCCCCCGCAAAATTTATTATCAAAAGGAGCTGTCGTTCATCAATTCCCGCTCCTACGGACCAGGTCGCTACGACCCTGCCTACGAAGAAGCCGGGCAGGATTACCCGATCGGATACGTCCGCTGGTCTGAGGGGCGCAACATGGAAGCATTTGTGGAGCTATTAGCTGAAGGGCGGGTGGATGTAAAACCTCTCATCACCCACCGCTTCCCAATCGATCAAGCACTTGAGGCTTACGAATTAATCACTGGCAAGACAAACCAGTCCTTTATTGGTGTCTTGCTGATATATCCTGAAGCTAGCTCTAGCGTGGTTAAGCTTCAGGCAGCAAACCAGCCGGTTATAAAGACAAGCTTACCCTTAACCGGCGTGAATGTTGTTCGTGTGGGCGTACTGGGTGCAGGTAACTTCGCCAATGCCATCATGCTGCCAGCCCTGAAGAAAATACCTTCGATTGATCTGGTTTCGATCGCCTCCGCTTCCGGTTTCCATGCACAGTTCGCTTCAAAAAAGTTCGGTTTTAAATACACCGCTGCCAGTGAAAATGAAATCCTCCAGGATCCGGAAGTGAATACGGTCAGTATACTCACCCGCCATCACCTGCACGCTGAGCAAATAGTGCGTGCCTTGCAAGCTGGCAAGCATGTTTTTTGCGAAAAGCCACTGGCAACCACACCAGAGCAATTAGTTCAGATCAAGCAGCAATTGCTCTCAGGAGATTATTCCCCTCTGCTCATGGTCGGTTTCAACCGTCGATTTGCACCCCTGGCACGGAGGCTGTATGATTTTATCAAGCTGCGTCAGGAACCTCTGGTGGCAACCTATCGCATTAACGCTGGGAGCATTCCTCTCACCCATTGGGTGCACGACCCTGTCCAAGGGGGTGGGCGAATTGTCGGCGAGAGCTGCCATTTTGTGGATTTTCTGACCTTCCTGGTGGGTGCTGCTCCCACCTCTGTGACCGCCCACTCTCTTCCGGATGACAACCGGTACCGGGAAGATAACGTCGTGATGACATTTACCTTCCCGGATAGCTCAATAGGATCGGTGATTTACCTGGCAAATGGAGATAAAGCATTTTCGAAAGAGCGAATTGAAGTCTTTGCCGGAGGCAGGGTAGCTGTTTTGGATGACTTTCGCAGCTTGGAGCTGGTCAGTCAAGGAAAGCGACAGGGATTTCATTCACGCCTGCGGCAGGATAAAGGTCATCTGGCAGAGTGGGAAGCATTCTCACAGGCGGTTATTGCCGGAGGGCCTCCTCCCATTCCTTATGAGCACTTATTTGGTGTCACTGAAGCGACATTCGCAGCCTTGGATGCCATTCGGAGCCGGCAACCGGTTACTCTGTCTTCATCCCACATCTAGGTTCGACCGGTGACGTATAGTCGATGAAGCTTCCTTCCCGTTTTGTGCTTGGCTTAAAAACGTTGCGCCAGCTCGGACCCCACCAACTGGGGCTTTATGCGTTATACCAGCTTGGGTTACGCACCGGGCATTATCACCGGCAGCTCACTTCATCATTCGCCAGGCAGCAATCTCTTAATCGTGAACCCTATCTCAAACTCCACCACTGTCTCCACGGCTTGCCAGAACGTGACACCTTGCTCGAGCTGCTTGGTGACCAAATTGGGCAAGTCTACGCGCAAGCTGATGAGATTGTCAGTGGGAAAGTCCGGTTGTTCGGTGGTCAGCCAGTGCCGTTGGTACTCACCCTACCAGACCCGCTTAAAGATTGGACAAAATATGAAGGGGGGAATAATCGGATCGGTGACCAGGATATTAAATTCCTCTGGGAACCTGCCAGGTTCGGTTGGGCTTGCATTCTTGCCATGGCTTACCATTTATCGAAAAATGAGCGCTATGCAGAAACTTTTTGGCTTTACACTGATCGTTTTCTATCCTCCAACCCGCCATACCTTGGACCTCACTGGTCTTCAGCCCAAGAGGTAGCCATCCGGGTTGTTGCCCTAGCATTTGCGTTTCAGGTTTTCACCCAATCCAACCAGACTACGCTAGAACGGCATGAAATCCTCGCCAAATCCATCGCTGCCCATGCTGAGCGCATTCATCCCACAATGGTTTATGCCCGCTCACAAAATAATAACCACCTCATCACCGAGGCTCTCGGTCTTTATACCGCCTCAGCACTGCTTCCTGATCACCCTCTGGCACCTAAATGGCACAAGCTGGGTTGGGATTGGATGCAATACGCCTTACGAACTCAAATCACTCCGGATGGCACCTATACCCAACACAGCACGAATTATCACCGCCTTATGCTGCAGGCTGCGTTGTGGGCTTTCGCTGTGCACGGACACTCATTTAACAGCGAGCCAATACCTCAGGAGATTACTTCCCGTCTGGAAGCATCCACCCGCTGGCTGTGGAAATTGGTCGACCCGGAAACTGGTCGCATCCCCAACCTCGGTCATAACGATGGCGCCTATATCCTTCCTCTTACGGTTTGTCCATATCATGACTACCGTCCGGTCATCCAATCCGCAACCCAAACATTCCTTCGTTCAAACCTGGTGCCTGAAGGTTCCTGGAGTGATATGGGCTATTGGTTAGGATCTGCACCTGATCCGGCCCAGACGAAAGTTGGGTTAAATTACTGGCATGGAACCATTCCTCAAAAGGATTTGACCACGCAACCCCCTTACGTTCTCCAGAATCGGAAAAACGGATCCTGGGCAACATTACGTGTGGCAAATTATCACTCCCGCCCAGCTCATGCAGATCAGCTTCATCTGGATTTTTGGTGGCATGGCTTGAACCTCGCCCCTGACCCTGGTACTTATCAGTATAACTCACCGCCACCATGGGAAAATTCCCTCACCAGTGCGTTCGTCCATAATACAGTAGTGGTTGATGGTCAGGAATTCATGCTTCGCGCTGGTCGCTTCTTGTTCCTGGATTGGGCTCAAGGTAAAGTAACCGCAGCTCAGGCCGCTCCCGATGGCGGCTACACAAGCATAACCGCCAAGCATAACGG
>JBAPSY010000145.1:0-6262 GCA_049281855.1 Anaerolineales bacterium | reverse complement strand
GCCATACGCTCCGCTTGCTTCCCCTTCAGACCGATCATGGCCGCGATAATCGATCTTATACACGATATAGCCATGGCGGGCTAGCTGGTCTACATAGGCAATATATCGCTCGGTCGTCCGGTAAACCAGTGGAGAGATGTAGCCATGATTGAATACGATTGCCGGCCAGCCTTCCGCCGGCATATCGCCAAAGGGAATGGTTAGCAAACCGTAGATTTTTAATCCCTCCGATTCATACCAGGCAATATATCGTGAATAGTTTGCACCTGGCTCTAATGTTTCTTCGATTGTGATCATGCTGCCAGGGTAAGCGGTTTCCCTCGCTGCCAGGATATTCATCGGGTGCAGGGTAGGTGTGTTGGTCGGGGTTATCGTCGGGCTGGCGGTACCAGTGGGTTCCGCTGTGCTGCTTGGTGATGGTGTGGCTGTAGGGTTTGAGGTGACACTGGGTACGACCATCGTTGCACTGGGGAATGCAGTTGCAGCTTCTTTTGTGATCTTTTCCCCCACCGTGCTGCATCCACCAGCTATAAAAATCAGGATCAATCCTATAAAGATCCCTGCACTTACACTTATAAGATTTCTCTTTTTACCAATAAACAGAATCATGTTGGATAACTATATGTTTGAGTTTCAATTATAACCAGAATGCTACCTGTATATTTGACAATAGTATGAAAGTTTTTAGATATCCTCAAGAAATTATCCAACAGGTGCTGGTTGATTTCTATAGGCGATGGGAATTAAATCGTTTTTTTTATAAGCCAATTCGTCAGCAGTAAGTCAACCATATAATCTGGATAAGCTCTCAAAATCCTAATCGAAATAAGTGTAAAGATGCACCTGGTCTGGTCCAGAAAAGTATGAGTGCAGGGTTGGATCATTAAATGCTGGAATCGTATCCAGGCTCTGCGCCATAATACAAGTGCCGCACTTAGTCCGATCCAATCATCGACCTTAGCGTCGATGTGCACCTAGTTTTTTTGTCATCGAGGGCTGATTCTGCCCGAAGCGTCGCTTGTAAACAGTTCATCCAGCTTGAACTATCCGATCTCATCATTCCAATATGGGATTGTCCAACCAGCATTTTTGTAGACACCATCCCCACCCGGTCTTTCGATCACCCCATCCAACGACATGAATTCGGTTACAACCAATTTCCTCATTTTTGTCTCCCTTCTAAAATGCACCCATCCGATTGGGTGAATCAGAGGGTATCGCTTGGCCAACGTCCCACATCTCGATAATCCTGCCGTCTTCGAAACGAAAGATGTGGACGACAGCTACCCCAGGCTCACCCGTTTTCATGACGATGTTCGAATGCACCGCTACCAGGTCACCATCACCGAGCACGTTTTTCACCATGATCCTCTTGTTTGGATATTGAGCATGATTCTCGATCATCCCTTGTTTCAAGGAGACGAACTCTGCCGAGAAGTACATGTTATGGTGTTTGCCATGCATATTGACATAATTATCGTATGCTTCGTCGATACTTCCTGCTACAACTAGCTGCAGGAAATCCACTGCGCTTTCTTTGTGAGCCTGGATGCTACTCCGATTGGTCATAATCATTGCTCCTCTCGCGGGTTGGGGAATTCGATTTTAATCGATTTACAATGTGATCAGGGAATCGGTCAGCGATTATATTTAACTCAATCCCATGCTGTATATAGGCTTTTAACCCTGCCAACACAAGTTCAAACCCCGCCGCAGATTCCATCGCCTCTTACACCACCTTATCACCTTTTCCAGAAAAGCCTGAGTTGGTTATGCTTACGAATGTTGTGTCATTGGCGTGGAGTGTAAGGATCCACTCCACGGTTGTTGGCTTCTCATCAGTTCCCCATTCGAGCAAGATACGCTTGCCTGTGTCAAGCTTCTTTTCCTCAACCGAGGTGGAGACACCGACCATTTCCCACTCACAACGGATGTGTTTCCCGACTTCGAGCCTTCTGCAATTTTTGTTGAACCAAAACTTTGTGGATATGGCAGGATTAACCAAGGCATCATAGACTTCATCACCGGCTTTCGGATGATCATCTCAGCTTGTGCAATTGGAATTTTTGTCAGGCGCAGGTCCATATGGTTATTTTTTATCTGGTTGGTAATAAAGTAACACGTTCCCATTATGGAAGGATTTTGTATTGACCAGCTTCAGCTTGAGCATTCCACTGCTTCCATCGAATAATGGCACGCCACCACTCAGCACGATCGGGTTCACTATGAGCCTGTATTCATCGATCAAACCATTCTGGGTGAATGTCGAAGAAAGCTTGGCACTGCCGAAAATGAAAAGATCATTGTCGGATTGTTGTTTCAACTTATTCAGTTCTACGACAGCATCCCCTTTGATCAATCGGGTATTATTCCAGTCCACCTTCTCGAGTGTTTTCGAGAAGACGTATTTGGGTAAAGAATTCATCTTGCCTGCCACAATTGGGTCATTTTGTACAGCCATGGGCGTTGGCCAGTAGCCAGCCATCAGCTGGTAAGTCACCCGTCCGAAGATCAAACCATCGGTTGAGCTAAGCTGTTCAATGGCAAACTCATTGAACTCATCATCCACCTGGTGCCAGGTTATATCCTGATTGAGGCCTTCAAAGTATCCATTGAGGGTCACCAAATCGAACATGATTACTTTACGCATAATTTCCTCCCATAAATTCTAGTTAAATTAACGGATCAATAAATGGTCTTGCTTTAAGTAGTTATAAATCCAGCATCGTCACCGGCAGCGGATTTAGCTTGATATCAGCATCATCCTAACTGCCGGTGACGAAGTCTTCGACCAGTCACACTCGCATTCATATCATCCATCCTAAAGTCAGTCAATGGCCATTAGCTACGAGCATTAACCACCGTCCTGCGGTTTCTCACGGGTGCGTTTGTCTCAAGTGCGGTAATCAACCTGCTGGAAGCAGCTTCAATCTCACCCACTGCAGTCATGAAAGCTCCCTCATTATTTTTGGAGGGTTTGTTGTATCCGCTGATCTTACGCACGAATTGTAATGAAGCCGCACGGATCTCTTCCGCGGTGACAGGTGGATCGATGTTATAAAGAGTGTGGATATTCCTGCACATAGCTCATCCTAGGCACTCAGCCAGTTTATCAAAGGATTGGTTCCAACCCTCTTTTGTTTGTTCGATTATTTCACCATTAGGCAAGCCACGATGTTCCAGGGTCATCCTGGTCTTCCCACCGATATCCTCGAGGGTCACTTCCACTTCCATCTCCATTGGCATATCCGAACTCATTCCGTAGTACGATGCTGGTACTACATTGCCATGTTCATCAGCAAAGGAATCAGTACACACAAACCGGTTTGGCTCGATGATCTCTTTGTAGGTGCCTGTACTCCAATACTCCTTGCCGTCAGGACCGCGCATGCAGCTCAAATACTTTCCACCTGGACGCAGGTCAAACTTGGCATATGGTGTGGTGAAATCCTTCGGTCCCCACCAGCACATGTATTGACTTGGTTCAGTCCATCGCTCCCAAACTCGTTCTCGTGGTGCATCGAATACGCGTGTGATGCTGATATATTCTTTCTTAACTTCATTTTGCGTTGTAGCTTCTTCCCTTCTTTCTTGTATATCATCTTTTGCAAGCAGCTCATTCAAGCGATTCGTCATTTCAGTCGTTCCTTCTTCCATCCCCCATTGCAGCATTTGATCACGGTCCTTGACAGATTGAAAGATGGTTGTAGAGGTGATGATGGTTTTTCCATCAAGTTCTGTAAATTTATCTGTGTAGAGGGTTACATGCCCTGGCAGTCCTTCGAATTCACTGGTGTAAACTAACCGCTCAGGGATCTCTACATCATGGTAGACTCCGTGGAACGCATACTCCTTGCCCTCTTTATCCGTCTGAACATACCGCCAGGTCCCACCGGGCATGACGGTCATCTTGTGAACAGCTGTGGTAAATCTGCGTGGACCCCACCAATGGGGGATAAGCAAGGGATCGGTGACAGTCTTGAAGACGATACTACGGGGGGCGTTGATCGTCCTGGTGACAATCACCTCTTGAGTTCCAGGAGGTGCTTTGATATCAGTTTGTGCCATAGGTTTAACTCCTTTTTTTTGCCGTTAATATTTTTTATCAATTTTCCTACCCGTCTCTATCGAAGGGTGGTGCCAAAACCACTCGCGATGATCTACCTTTATAAAATATTTATGGGAGTTGTGCTTTTCCGTCCAACTGGTAACATAGCGCAACTGCACCCGAGTGTAATGGCTGGCTCCATTTGAAATCTAATTTCAATTTGTCTGTAATCCCCCCGAATAAGGGTTTTCCAGCACCAATTGCAACAGGCTGAACCATAAGCTGAAACTCATCCACCAACCCATACTCCATAAATGCGTGGGTAATTGATGCACCACCGCAAAGCAATATATATCGACCGGGTTCAGCTTTCATTTTCTTGATTTCTTCAGGAACCACAGCATTAACCACCTTGGTGTTCCATCCAACGTTTGTCAATGTTTTGGAGAAAACTATCTTCGGCATTGGGTTGAGCGCATTTGCAAATCGAACCATGCTCTTTGGAATGGTCCTATCATTAGCTGCTGTTGGCCAGTAACTTGCCATTAGCTCGTAGGTCACCCGCCCATACAAAAGTATATCCGCATGAGTAAGTAACTGGGTGTAGAAGTCATGCAGGTCATCATCCGCAATTACCCAATCTAATTCCCGGTTGGGTCCTTCGATATACCCATCCAATGTAATTGGGATGGACATTATGACTTTTCGCATCGATCGCTCCAATCCTATCACTGCCCCAAGTTTGGGAGTTTTGGTAATGTTTGCATTGTTGCCGGTTTTTTTACTTCAATCCATCAAACCTACCTACAGTAGGTAGTTCTTGTTGGGAAACCCGATGTAGTCAAAATTTCTCCTATAGAGAGGGTTATATATTGTAGAACCCGAATTATATCGTGTCAAGATATATTTGATTAATATTTGATAAAAGTTGTCCGAATTACGATAAGGGATACGTAACTTAGGGAAAGGGCAAATAGGCACTTAGGAATCAGTCAATTAGATACTTTGGTAAATCGATGGGGCGGGTCACGCACAACCAAAGAGGGTTTCAAAGCCTGCCCATACTTGTTATTTTACGTAGATCTTTCTAGGCAAAAAGCCCTATATAAACTGCCCTCCCCTGAAAATGGGGAAGGCAAAGGTGAGGATCATTATGTGCGGTTTTGATTATTTCTTGTTATTCACACACACATCCAGTTGGCGGTGGTATTTAAGCACCCCAGGTTGGCGAATCTAATTTTAGCAAGCTTGTCATCTTCATAAATTGGGAAGTTGTGATCAGAGGCGCGCAATTGTTTACGTATCTGCGCCAGCCCGATGGTGCCATATTTGCTTGGGTGCGTTCCGACTCTACAGTAATCAGGGTGAGCGTAGCCGGGTGGTATGCAAGGCCTTGGTGGAGGCAGGTCAAAAAAAACCAATTTGTGGAGCGCGTGCTCGTTAATCTTCCGACCCAACACCGTAAAACACTCATCACAATCTCCAATCCGTCAGCCTTAGTGGTGTGTTGTCTCGGCAACTTCAGGGTATAGGTGGGAGGGCAGGAGCTCATCCAGGAACACCGGGTGTCAGCTAAGTCATGTGACCTGCTGGCATACTTCGTCACTTTCAGTGGTGAGCTTATCCCAGCGGAGAAGGCATTCGAAGCCATTTGGGCGGAAAAGCCTGGCAAGGGCATGACGGCCTCTCATACCGCATTTTCCCGCTTGCGCAACGCCCTTTGGAAACAGGCGCTGGCACGGCGTTTCGTGCTGGTGGAACCGCAAGAGTACCACCTGGACGCTGCTCGGTTTAATATCGATGTGGATGATTTCGACGCTGCTCTCGCCAATACCCGTGCAGTTATAGATGATAAGGTGGCTGCGCGTTGGCTTGAGCAAGTCATCAATCTGAATCAGGGGGAGTACTTGCAGGACCTGTATTATGAGAGGGTTTTCCCCGAGCGTTGAAGAATCTCCCAGGAATACCTGGGCATGCTCAGGCAGCTGGCGGATTATCATTTTACCCATGAGCGCTAAACTCGCTCGCTGAACCTGTTGCACTGTGCCCTGCCATGGACAACTTGCCGGAGGATCTCCATTGCCAGAGTATGCGTGTCTATACTGCGTTGGGTGACCTGGCAAGAAGAAATAAGATATTGGTAGGTAGGTGAAAGGATACTATATAATAAAGAAACCATTGAATATATAAGGAGCAGATATGACTTTTCCTATA
>JBAPSY010000144.1:0-3639 GCA_049281855.1 Anaerolineales bacterium | reverse complement strand
CCCGGTTACCGGAGATTGAAATGGGCTGGAAATGTCATCAAAGGCAAATCTCCTTTCCAAGTAACTACTATCCATTTACTATTTGACATCTGACTGATCCGCCTGGCCAGCCCCGAGGGTGGTAGGTGCCTCGGATTCAACAGGACTGACTGAGACCAATGGCATTCCCAAATCACGCACTTTTTTCAGCAAGCCATGTAACGCGGCCTGGTCAATCACCGGACCAGTTAAAAGCGTGTAGCCGTCCTCTTCCAGCGTGATGGTCAGGCCCTCAAACCATTCAGTCCACCGGTCATCTAAGTGCCCCTTGAGGCGGATTTCGTAGTACTGATGCTGGTTATGTTTTTCGTCGAATGTTTGTTTGCCACTCATTATGCGCCTCGCGTTCATCCTTTCGTTGTTTATCTGCCCAAAGGATACCGCCTGATGTGGTGAGGCGTCATCACCAAATGATGTGATTGAGGTTGTGATTGTTGGTGAAAAACAAAAATCCCCGGTAGATGGTTTGAGACCACCTGTCGAGGTCGGGGGTGGGGTTTTTGGTCCAGTTAGAACAAATCGAGTTCCTTGGCCCGGCGGACTGCCGCCCGGCGATTATTGACCCCCAGTTTGTTGAAAATGTTTTTGGTGTGGGTGCGAAAGGTGTTAACCGAGACGATCAATTGGCTGGCAATTTCGGGGCCGCTTAATTCGCTTCGGAGCAGCTTGAGCACTTCCCGCTCGCGTTCGCTCAAAGGCTCTATCATGTCTGATTTTTGATGGATGATTGCTGATTTTGGCGCAGCCCTCGGTCGTGTAATGGCAGCCAGGAGTTTGTCCACGTAATCGCTTAGCGGATGGTCTCGATTGCGCGATAGTTGTTCAATCAACAATCGCATCGCTTCGCCTTCATCCACAAAGATGCGAACATAGCCTTCCGGCTCGGCAAGGGCCAGGGCGCGTTCCAGCGCGGCGAGAGCCTGGGGGCGATTGCCCTGCGCCTCATGGGCCAGCGCCTGCACGAGCAGGATGTCGAGCGCACTGCCCCGGCGTTTTTGCGCTTCGGCGGCTTGCAACAGGCGTGCGAGTAGGGCGTTGACCAGCGGGTTAGCGATTTCCAGCCGGGCCAGGGTGAGGTGCTCGAACTCATGCAAGTAGCTGACTTCATCTACCAGCGAAAGCCCGCGTTCTGCCGCCCACGCCCGGGCTTTATCGGGCCGCCCCTGTTTGAGATAGATGCGTGCTTTCAGGGCCGCAATAGGGCGCAGGTCAGGCACGAGGGTTTGGATATAGACCCGATTGGCCTCGTCGAGTAGGGCCAAGGCGGTTTCCAGATCGCCTGCGGCCTCTTTCAGTTGGACCTGGGCCACATTCCAGCGGTACAGCCAATCCACCAGGGTGGTTTGCAGACCCAATTCAGCGGCTTGGTTCAAGTGATCAGCGGCGAGGGTGTCATCTCCCCGCTGACGGTAGATCATGGACAGGCCGAGATGATGGTGGGCAGTGATGTGTTCAGCCTCCGGGCCGTGTTGGGACGCCAGCTGCAAGGCATCCTGATAGGTCCGCTCAGCCTCGCTCAGGTGCCCCAGGCCCACCAGCAGGTCGGCTACAGCAAAGGCGCTGGCAACCACCATGACGTGATTGCCCAGCTGGGTCAATCTCTCCATCGAATCACCAATCCCCCGGATGGCCGACTCCAGGTTGCCGCTGGCCCAGTGGATGACCTCCAATATGGTGGTTGCCCGGGCGCGCCGGTCAAAGTCATCATCGGGGATGAGTTGGAGCGCCAGCTCGGCGTATTTCACCGTTGTGGCGGGATCGCCCTGAACCTGAGCGTTGTAAGCGCGGGTCAAAGCGATCATCGCTGGCAGGGGCTTAAGCTGCGCTTCGTTCGCTAATTCCGAACCATCCAGGCATCGTTCAGCGTCCTGCAGGCGCAACTCGCTGGCCTCCAGCTCGCCGGTATCCGTAAATGCCTGGGCAATCTGGGTACAGAGCACAGGCCTGGTGCGTATCAGCTTGTCTGGCAGCTTCTTCACCCAGCCAAGCCAGGCAGCAGACTGGAAACTTTCATTCATCCCCTGCCAGGCCGCTTCTGCCAACCACGCCGCCCGGACAAAATCCCCGGCTGCGATGGCGTGGTGAAACGCCGCGCCCAGGTCGCCGTTCTCTTCATGCCACTGGCTGGCGCGCAAGTGGAATTCGGCGAATTCTTTGGGTTTTCCCAGGCGCTGGCGCAGCAAATCGACAAAGAGATGGTGATAGCGATACCAGCGCCGCTCGTCATCCAGTGGGACAATGAACAGGTTGGCGTGTTCGAGATATTCCAGGATTTCCTGCCCGTTAGGAGAAGGAGAACCCAAAACAGCGTCACACAGCGGGCTGCACATGCGGTCAAGAATGGATGTGCGCAACAGAAAAGTCTGAACGTCTTCGGGCTGCTGATGCAGGACTTCTTCAATCAGATAGTCCAACACGAAATGGTGGCTGCCGGTGAAAAATTGGATAAAGCTGGTGGCGTCTTGATGCCCTTGCATCGAAATTGCGGCTAATTGCAAACCCGCAATCCAACCTTCGGTGCGGGCTTCGAGGGCCGCGATGTCTTCTGCTGAGAGGTTTAGCCCCATCACATGGTTGAGAAACTCGCTGGCTTCTGAGGGGGTAAAACGCAGGTCGGCGGCACGCAGTTCGGTCAATTGGCTCCGGGCACGTAACCGAGCCAGGGGGAGATGTGGATCCTCACGGGTGGCGATGACCATGTGCATCTGGGGCGGTAGGTGCTCGACCAGAAAAACAAGGGCCTGATCCAACGGTTGGGAATCAATCACATGGTAATCATCCAGCACCAGGATGAAGCTGTGCGAAATGGTGGTGATTTCATTGATCAGGGCCGTCAGAATCGATTCGGTTGACGGTGGCAGATGGGATTGGAGAACACCCAACACCCCCTCTCCAATATTCGTCGCAATCGTCTGCAACGCAGCCACGAGGTACGTCAAAAAGCGTGTGGGATCGCTATCACCCTCATCCAGCGACAGCCAGGCAACTGGTCGCTTGCTACCGGCAAGCCATTCGCTAATCAGCGTGGTTTTACCAAAGCCGGCGGGGGCAGAGATGAGGGTCAATTTGCAACCCGAAGATAAACACTCGTTCAGCCGCTCGATCAGGTGAGGGCGGGGGACAATTTTAGGCCGAGGTTGGGGAATATATAGTTTGGTGGCTAGAATTGATGAAGCCATATATCAATTATATAGCACCCGCCGCATAAATTATTAGGCATACCAACCAATGTCGGTACGAACTTTTAAGCAACCTACGATCTTGCTAGCAATTTTTGGTAAATTCTGTCACTCAACTTTCCAAATAACCTCTACTCACAAGAATAAAAATTCAAAACCTAGCAGTAAAAAAAGGATGACACTGCCCCCCTTTCCCCAATCACTCATATTAAGGCTCTTTACCTCATTTTCCTTCTGAGAGGATATGTTTCTTATGAAGAAACTGGATTAAAATCTATGGATGTTCGGGACATTTGTCCCTACCCACGCGGGACATCTGCCCATCGACTTTCGTCAAAAAAAGAAATACAATATTTTTGATAGATAAAAGAAAATAAATCGGGACATTCGCCCCCAGGTGAAAAGACAGTAAATTTAGTGG
>JBAPSY010000143.1:0-3742 GCA_049281855.1 Anaerolineales bacterium | reverse complement strand
GTCTTCACCTTTGGTGAAGGATGGATTATTCGTCGGGTATTTAATGTCGCGCGAGACGGCCACGAAACTGGGTCGGTATTCCAATGCGTGCATGCGCGCCTCGGGGTGGAACCGTATCCCCATCATCCGCATGGTCAATGTCAGCCTAGAACCAGGTACATGGAAATTTGATGACCTCATCGCTGATACCAAAGATGGCATTTACATGGAATCCAACCGGTCATGGTCGATTGATGACAAGCGCTATAACTTCCAATTCGGAACTGAGATCGGTTACGAGATCAAACACGGAAAGATGGGACGCATGCTGCGTAACTGTACTTACACTGGCATCACCCCCGAGTTTTGGAACAGCTGTGACGCAGTATGTAACGCTGATCATTGGGTGATGTGGGGTACTCCAAACTGTGGTAAAGGTCAGCCATCACAGGTGGCGCATACCGGGCATGGAGCTGCTCCAGCGCGTTTCCGCAAGGTGAAAGTTGGGGTATTGAAATAAGGATGAGCGAACAATCAGGAGATATCATGATCGAAGAAAAAGAAGCACTTAAATTAAGTGATGCAATCCTGAAGCGCTGCAAGGGCAACCCAGCAGAGGTTACGCTTCAGTTCAATGATGGAGCATTAACCCGCTTTGCTAACAACATCATCCACCAGAACGTTGCCGAACGTGATGCCGAAGTTACGTTGCGTTTCTTCATCGGCAGGCAAATCGGGACAGCTTCCACCAACCGCACGGATGAGGCAGGCATGGATGAGCTGGTAGAGCATGCCAAAGCCAATGCCGAAGCCAGCCCAGAAGACCCCAATTACCCTGGTCTGCCTGAACCTGAAGCATATCAACGCGTGGCGGCCTGGGATCAGTCCACGGCCGAATATTCACCCGAGAAACGCGCCAGGGCAGTGGGAGCAGTCTGCCAGATGGCGGTTGAAAAAAGCTTGAACGCCTCCGGTGCCTTTTCCACCGGATCGGGCGCATTGGTGGTGGCAAATACCCAAGGCGTATTCTCCTACCACACCCAGACCAGTGCAGACTTCCAGACGGTGGTGATGGCCAATGATTCATCCGGCCGCGCCCAAGAATCAGCATTGAAAGCTGACAACCTAGCAGTCGAAGCCCTTGGCAAGGAAGCTATTGAGACGGCAATGCGCGGGCACAATCCGGTCAAAATCGACCCAGGAGAATACACAGTCGTCTTCGAGCACTACGCCACCGAGGATTTTATTAGCAGCCTCAATTTTTATGGCATGGGCGCCCAAGCGCTGCAGGAAGGTCGTTCATGGATGAATGACCGGCTTGGTCAGCAGCTGATGAGCCCGTTGGTCAGCATCTGGGATGACGGAATGGACGTGCATGGATCTCCGCTTCCGTTCGATTTCGAAGGAGTACCAAAGCAGCGGGTGGATATTGTGAAACAGGGTGTGGTGATGGGACCTGTCTATGACCGCTATTCAGGTGCAAAAATGGGTAAGCCCAGTACCGGGCATGCTACACCGATAAATTTCAGAGGCTTTGGACCTTTGGCCATGAACTTGTTCATGGCACCCGGGGATGTCAGCGTAGAGGACATGATCGCATCCACGAAAATAGGTTTGTACATCAACCGTTTCTGGTATACACGTCTGGTACATCCGCGCGATTGTGTCATTACCGGCATGACGCGGGATGGAGTCTTCATGATCGAGAATGGTGAGGTAGCTTATCCGGTTAAGAACCTGCGTTACACCATGCCTTACATACAAGCAATGGCAAACGTGGAAGCCGTGGGAAAGGCTTCGCATTTATTGGTGGGAGAATACGGCGGCCTCAGTACGCGCGTCCCGGCGTTAAAGATCAAGGGGTTTAATTTCACCGGGAGCACTGTGTAATAAATAAAGAACGTTAGAACGTTAAACGTCGGAAGGTTGAAACAATAGATTATTGATGGATGGAAGTTTAAATTTACCAGGAGCACTGTAAAACAGAAACCACCCTGATCATTTAATTGGAAAAGGGTTTTTCTTTTATTTCGAATTCGTCGATTCCTTGACAAGGTCGATCTTCAGACATTCATCACGACGGACCTGGAAGGCATCAAAGTCGCGGGCTACGACCGTGTTGGGGAAGATCGCTTGTGCCTCAGCCAACACATCCCGCTCGCGATAGCGGCGTGAGATGTGGGTGAGGATAAGATATTTAACACCAGCGCCAGCGGCCAGCTCAGCGGCTTGTTGTGCAGTGAGGTGGGCGAACTGATCGGCCATATCCGCTTCTTCTTGTAGATAAGTAGCTTCGATGATCAGTGCATCGACGTCCCGAACGGCCGGCACCAACTCATCGATGCGACCCACATCACCCACATGCGCCAAACGGGTACCTGGACGTTCTGATCCAAGCACCTGATCGGGGTGGATAGCACGCCCGTCTGGAAGGGTGATGGTTTTACCATTTACCAGGTCTCGCCGCCAGGGTCCTGGTGGGATGGCTAACTCGTCGGCTTTTTCTGGCAGGAAGGGACGGCGAGTCTTTTCCTCAAAGAGATAACCAAAGCAGTCGGGTCCACGGTGCCAAACCGGAAAGGCGGTGACGGTGAAATCGTCCTCTTCGAAGATTAGACCGGGATTGATCTGCAAGAGCTGCAGGTCCATGGGCGGTTTGGCACCCCGCAGCACGATGCCGTAGATCAGGTCATGGATACGATCGAGCGCCCATTGACCACCGTAGATCTCAAGTTTGTCGATCGTCTCCCAGCGCATGAAAGTAGAAAGCAACCCAGCCAATCCCAGAATGTGGTCTAGGTGACCATGGGTGATGAGCACGCGGTTCAGGCGTTTGAAGCCCAGGCCTGATTGAAGGATCTGGCGCTGTGTGCCCTCTCCGCAATCGATCAGGAAGCGGAATTCATCGTGGATGACCACCTGGCTGGAAAGTCCACGGTGGACGGAAGGGGCGGAGGCGGATGTGCCAAGGAAGACGATTTCGAACAAGGAAACCTCTGGTTTTGGGGATGGGAAGCGGCGTTGCGCTAGAATTTTACCTTATTTCTCAGATAAATGCCCCTTGAGGGAGCTATGAGACCATGTGTGCTATAATGCCAAAGATGTCTGATACTGACAAAAGCCAGCAACGCAGGCAAGCAGCGAAGAAAAGCACACGCCAATACGCCAAAACGAGCCGAGGTGCATCATCTGCACGCGGTTTGGCGCGACGCGGAAGACCACCAGGACGGACAACAGCAAAGCGGAACAGCAATCCGACCAGGTCTGGGCGCAAGCCACGCGGCTCACCGGGTGGCTGGCTGGGGTCACTCGGCTCACTTTTCCGGGTGCCCTCACCTTCGAGACCGAGAGGCAGACCACCGGTGGTAAATCCACCGGCTCCAACGGATATGTCACTGGGCCGCAAGCTCGATCTGATTGGCATCCTGATGTTAGTCGTCGGTTTGCTTACTTTACTGAGCCTGATCTCTGCCAGCCATAACCCTGCAACTGCCAGCTGGCTGAACTTTTTGGGACGGGCATTCGGATGGGGGGCTTATCTTTTCCCCGCCGGGCTGATCATTATAGGTTTGTGGCTGGTGCTGCGCAGCTTCAAGCACGTTCCACATGTGGCCATCGAACGACTTATTGGTGTGATCTTGTTCTACATCAACATATTGGGTTGGATGCATTTCTTTTCCTTCCCAGAGGATGCGTACGCCCTGGCAGCCAGCAGTGCCGGAGGAGGATACACGGGGGCATTCATTTTCAACTTGCTGTATAG
>JBAPSY010000142.1:0-2304 GCA_049281855.1 Anaerolineales bacterium | reverse complement strand
AATTCTCCTCGGTAGGGTGCATTGAGTATACAACGAGAGGCGGGATTTTGCCAGTATTTGGGGTTTAGTGCCTTATAGGCTTGCCGGTTTTGAGCAGAATCACCAAGAAGGGAATTGTTTTGAAATAAAACAAAACCAATCAATTCATAACCTGCAGTAACTATGAATGGACAAAGATTGCAGCATGCTCGAAAAACCAACCATTACCCTCGCTCACATAGCCGCTGTGCTTGCCAGGGAACGATCGCGAGACTGCGTCGAAAAGACCGCTCCTTGATGTAATTACTCACCCCTCCTCAAAAATCGCATAATCTGATAAGATGCCCGTGTGGGTAAAACAGAACTTGAGTCATTTTCGAAAGAAGAATTAATCCAACTGATTTTGGCGCTTCAAGATGAGATTGAAGCGTTGAAATTGAAATTTGAGAAAAACCAAAAGCCACCAACTTCGTCAAAGAACTCCTCCCAACCACCATCCCGTGACCAAAAAGGCAACTTACCAGCAAGTCGGCGTAGGCGTCGGCACGGACCGCCCTCTGGGCATGAAAAACATGAGCGCAAGTTTGTGGCCCAGCCAGATCACATCATTGAGCTACGTACGAAGTCATGTGGTAAATGCCACGCTGACCTGAACAGCCAAGCAGGTCAGCTGGTCGATGTGAACCAGATCACTGAGTTGCCCAAGGCACCTGCACAGGTGATAGAAGTTCGCCAATATGACACGACCTGTCCGGAATGTGGTGCATCTCAGATTGAAGAACCACCTGCAGGATATGAGATGAGCCGCAGGTTCGGAAGCAGGCTGGAAGCAACGGTGGTGTACTACCGGCAAGAACAGCATATGAGCTATGTCCGCACGCAAAAGGCATTGCTAGACCTGCATCAGGTGGAGATCAGCCAGGGCGGGATCGATGAGATCATGAAACGGGCCGGTAAGTGGGCCATGGGTAAGGCAGAGCAGATCCAAAATGCCATCAGCCAAAGCAAAGTGATCCATTGCGATGAGACTAGCAGCCGGATGGATGGTGCGAATGGGTGGGAATGGGTGTTCTGCACCCTGGCGAGTGTCTTGCATGTTATTCGTCGAAACCGCAGCGTGGAAGTGATCCGAGATATCATGGGTGAAACTCAAGCCGAAGTGTGGGTAAGCGATTGTTATGCAGGTCAGCTGAAAGCCCCTGCTAGGCAACGCCAACTGTGTATGGCCCATCAACTGCGCGCCTTGCAGCATGTTGTGGATGCTAATCCTCGATTTACATGGGCAAAAGCCATGCAAGCGCTCTTTAGCTATGCCATCCGTTTGCATCGCCATCGCAGCCAGATATCTCCTGAACAATTCTTGACACGCGTGGCTCGAGTTGAACGAACCTGTGACCGATTACTGCATCAGGATTTGGCCCCACCCGAAGCTCAAAAATTACAGCGTCGTTATCGCAAATATCGTTCATGCCTATTTGTGTTCTTATATCGCACCGATGTTGAGCCAACCAATAATGTCGCTGAACGGGCTTTACGTCACTCGGTTGTCCATCGTAAGGTTACTAACGGATTTCGCTCCCTTTGGGGCTCAAAGACCTATGCTGATTTGGCCTCAGTCATCGATACAGCTGAATTGGCTGGCGAGCGAGCTTTTGATGCAATTCTGTCACTATTCGGTCCGCCTTCACTACCAATTCCCATAATCGGTGAGTAATTACATAGGTTCGTCATGGTTGCCTTCTCCTCCCCACCCAACAGCCTTTCTTTTCACCTGCCTGCTTGTCATCAAAAGGCGTTCATTTCGTTTATTTGAGGCTCGAATATCTTTTTATCCCGCCCTAATGCGCCATCTAGCCCACGTAGGTGGGCTTTGTGAATTCCGAAGGTGCGACCTTGGTCGCCGACTTAAATCTGAATTGAATGCAATTGTTTTTTTAGCAACAATCCTACCTATACGAAGTATCTCATCCCAACCACACCCTCCTTATCCATGTCTTTATCCGCTAATCCGCTATGGTTCCGTTTTCCGGCCTATCCTCTTTCCACCTCCTCACCTCCATGCCTCCTTCCTTCCACCCTCACCTCACCCACAACGCCTCCCTATCCTAAAATACCATTCGTTTCGCTTCGTATTTTTTCGCAAACGAATCCTTGTAAAAGCCCGATGTCACCCTCCCTCTTAAACCCGCCCTGCGGGTTTGCTGCTCTCCTCAGCCGTGGGTTTCAACCCATGGCGAAAAGATCAAGATTGCTTCATCCGGCAAAGATCGCCGGGTTCGCAATGATAGTTAAAAAAACAGGGACGGCTTTGACACCGTCCCTGAT
>JBAPSY010000141.1:0-2296 GCA_049281855.1 Anaerolineales bacterium | reverse complement strand
CTTTGTAAGTTTAATATTACTACGCAGGTTAGAAGCCATATTCAGGCTAGATAGTATAGGTAATTCTTGATTTGATTGGTGGTGCATGTGTCTCCACGTTGCCGTGTTGGTGCCGGAACGAGGTTCGGCGTATGGTAGTTGTCATTACAGAAATTGGCGCGATGATGTAAGCGCATTAGAATTCCTCTCTTTGGAACCGCCAGATAGCTACCGTCGTAAAAAGAAGACACCCTATCAAGCTGCCAATCAGCGGCATCATAGTTGGTATTGGTTGGCCGAGCACCAGGGATACAGCCATTGCTGGCCGGGTAGCACTGACTGCATTCGTCAGGTTCCAGGGCATGAAATCTGCAGTCCAAGGAGCAACCTCTACAAAAAGTATGAAACCCAGGATGAGGAACAGAGGTATTCCTATCGCCATGCCTCGCACATTGGACAGCGAGCTCAGCATGATAGCCAGTGTGAGCCAGAATACCAAGCTTACGAAGAACATCCCTAAAGCCCCCGCATATGACAGGATGGGAAAGGCTTTCCCAGCAATGAGGTAGATAATTAGATAAGCAATACCTCCTTGCACAATCACCATTGTTATCAGGATCCCGAGGGAGTTGGAAATAACTTTGGAAAGAATGAATGCGCTGCGTGAGACGGGCTTGGACAACACCCAGGCAGCTGTTCCAGACTGTTTTTCACCGATCAAAGTGTCTTGAGCGAGAACAGCCACGCCTATGGCGGTGGCAATGCCGGCTATCTTAAGGAAAACGGTCAGGCCAAGAATATCCAGGGGTTGCTGAGCGCCTCCGGCTTGCGTATTTGAGGTCTGCCCCGGCGGATTTTCCATCTTGGGGGCGACCCCGATGACCATGAACAGGATCCCATTACCGATTGCGAGCCAGATGAGAGTCTGCATCCACCAGCGGCTGGTCCGCCACCACAGGCGGTTTTCTTTATGGAGAAGATTATCAAATCCCTGTAATTGGCCTTGATTTCCAACCTCCTGAAACTCGTTATTGCTTGCCATGGCTGTTCCCTCCGACTAGATTCATAAACACATCTTCCAAATCAAATTTCGACTGGCAGAAGCTGGTCACTTTAACTCCCGGTGCGGTCATGGCTAAACCCAGCAATTGGTCTTCGGCCGCATTCGCATCGTTGACAGTGACCTGCCACTCCGCTCGTCCGTCAGATTGTTCGACCTTCACGCCCGTAACCCAGGGCTGACTGGTGATCAGAGATTGGATTTGCTCGATATCGCCGCGGGTTTGCAGGCGGAACAAAACCTTCCCGCTACCTGCCAGCAATTCTTGAATGGGGGCTTCCGCCACCAATTCCCCACGGTTGAGGATGCACACCGTGTCACTGACCCGCTGCACGTCATCCAGGATGTGGGTGGAATAAAAGATGGTGGTGTACTTTCGCAACCGTTCCATCACCTCCAAGACATCATGCCGCCCCATAGGGTCAAGGCTGGCAGCGGGTTCATCCAGGATGAGCAGGTCGGGGTAATTGACCTGGGCCTGGGCGATCCCCAAGCGCTGCCTCTCCCCGCCTGAGAATCCACGGATCGGTCGGTCAGCTTTGTCTGCTAGACCAACCAGCTCGATGGTTTCTTCGATCCGTTCCTCGAATTTATTTTTAGGCCCTTTAGAGAAAAAACCCAGGGTGAAATGCAAAGTATCGCGTGCGGTCATGCTTTCGTAATAACGAGGGTCCTGGGCCAGGTACCCCACGCGCCGACGGATCTGTACACTTTGGCGTTGAATATCGCATCCAAAGATGGATCCAGTGCCGCTGGTCGGTCGAGCCAACCCCAGCAGCAGCTTGATTGTGGTCGTTTTTCCAGCGCCATTTGGACCTAGAAAGCCGAAGATCGAATGTTTCGCCACCTTCAAGTCTAACGACTTAAGCGCCTGCACGTTTTTATAAGCTTTGCTCAAGCCGTGGGTTTCGATTACCAGATCACTAGTATTTTTCATCTTTGGTCACTCTGTAGGAAATCAATTCAGAAGCTCTCATTGGCAAATTAGAAAGCCCATTGAACATCAGCGACAAGTCAAGGAAGTGCAAACCTATCAGTGTTGCTGCTGCGGCGCCGCTCATTAGATAATAATCGTGCCAGGCTTCAACCTTTTGAGAAAATGTTTCCATGTTGTGCCCCTATTACCATGAGTCCTGGCTACTTGGGAAAAAACGCTGTTCCCACCAGGATTAATCCACCCACGATGAGCAAGACCGGCCAGTACAAACCGACATTCAGGTTGAGCAGAAAGATGAATGCCACGATGGTCAGCAGGAT
>JBAPSY010000140.1:0-8164 GCA_049281855.1 Anaerolineales bacterium | reverse complement strand
TCATGCCCCTTAACTCCCACCAGGCAACCCATCAAATTGATCACCAGATTCGGGCGTTTTTCTTTAAGCGGCTTAAGTGAATACAATCGCCCGTAGGCTTTATTCTCCGCGCTCTGGCGTACCACGCATGTGTTTAAAACAATCACGTCGGCATCCTCAGCATTATGGGAAAAGCTCAAACCCATTCGCTCAAGCGCAGACGCCACTCGCTGTGAATCAGCCACATTCATCTGGCAACCTTCAGTCCAAATGTGATATTTCATGTCCGGTATTATAACTGAGTGATTTGTCCGCTTGATTAGTAAATATAGAGTCTGAATAAAATGCATACCGTTCACCAATCTCTAACCCTGAATCTAATAATTCAGATGGTAGAATTGCGCCTATGTCTAAAAACCAAAGTAAAAGGATTTTGACCATTGGCATCCTTGGTGTCATCGGGCTGGCATTGGTCATTGTTTTTGCGTCCCAGATTCCATCCGTCAAAGCACGGCTTAGCTGGCGGGTTGATATCGCCATGACCTATCTGCGCGGCGTGATCTACCCCGTCAAACCCTTCCCCACCCCCGCAGAGTCTGTCATCCTGCCTACACAGGCTGCCAGCAACACGCCTGCCAGCCTGCCCACACTTGCCCTTGATCTGCCAATTGCAACAATCGCCCCTACGGCTACCCCGCAGCCCAGCCCGACTCCAATCCCAGCTGTTGTCGAGCTTCCAGCGCCGCTTTGGGAGCAGCAGGGCGCAAATAATTGTGGTCCTGCCACCCTGGCCCTTTATTTGCGCTATTATGGCTGGGAGGGCAATCAGGATAACATCGCTCAGGTGGTTAAGCCCATCTCTGAAGACCGCAACGTCAACCCGGAAGAGCTGGTCTACTTCGTCCGCACGCATGCCGGTTGGCTGAGCGCCGAGTTTCGGGTGGGAGGTGACCTCCAGCTACTCAAGCAGCTCATCGCAGCCGGATTTCCGGTGATGATTGAGGAGAGTTTCTATTTCGACCAACCCTACTGGCCAAATGACGATCTATGGGCTGCCCACTACCTTTTGGTGACTGGTTATGATGACAGCGCCCAAACCTTCACCGGGCAGGATAGTTTCCATGGACCTAATCAAGTTGTTTCATATACAACCCTGGACAGCTATTGGCAGATTTTCAACCGTGTCTATCTGTTGGTTTATCCCCCTGCTCAGGAAGAAGCGCTCAAATCGATCCTGGGTGATAACTGGGACCCAGACCTCAATCGACAGCACGCCCTGGAAGTATCCCAATCAGAGACCCAGACGGAGCCTAACAACGCTTTCACCTGGTTCAATCTGGGCAGCAATCTGGTTTATTTTGAGCGCTATGGTGAAGCTGCCAGCGCTTACGATACCGCCCGGACTTTGGGGTTACCCCAACGTATGCTCCGTTATCAGTTCGGACCTTTCTTTGCGTATTTCCATGCCGCCATGACTACTGAGCTGCTGGCAGTGACGAATTACGCCTTGGAGCGTACACCCAACTCGGAAGAAGCCTTGCTCTGGCACGGATGGGCGCTATACCGTATGGGAAAGAAGCTTGAGGCAGTGGCAGATTGGCAGAAAGCTTTGGAATACCACCCTGGCTATCAAGACGCGCAATACGCCATCGACTTTATCTCCGCCAATCCATAATTCTTTCATTTTCGATGAAGATTAATGGGTGTGTCTATAGATCACCCCATGAGTCAATTCTCAACGATGGGATCTAAACCTATTGTGATTCACCTTTATTGGCTCAAAGTTCGTTATCCAATTTTTCAAACGAGCCAATTATCCCGTTAGTTTTTCATACATAAAGCGAATATTTGCCTGGTGCAGACGTTCATATTTCTCTGCAGCAAAGAATGGGTAAGCTGGATCGGCTGTAGTCTCCTCCACACTGTGTCCGGACCGGATGTGCTTGTCAGTAAGCTCCCAGGTGTGTTGTAAATATTCACGTAATCTAATGATCTCAGCTTCCCCACACCTTACCCCATGACCCGGGATGATCACTTTAGCCTCGAATTCTAACAACCGGCTCAATCCAGCAATCCAGACGGGAATATCTGCATCAAAGATGTAGGGGTAGCGACCCTGAAAGATTAAATCAGAGGCAAATAGCACCCTTTTCTCGGGCAACCACAATAGAGATGAATCCGGTGTGTGCCCGCCCATATGGATAATCTCATACCTCAATCCATCTAATTCCCCTTCGAATCGGTCGTCAAAGACCTGATCAGGCAGTTTGATCTGTAAGCTCTTCACAGTTCTTCGAAAATCTTCAGCTTTTTTTGGATCTGTTTTTTCCAGGTCAGAAATATAGGATTGGAAAGCTTCCGGGCTCCATTCGCTTTTTAAGTTGGATTGCATCCGCTCCTGGCACAGGCGGTGTGCCAGTATGGGGCAGGTGAAAAGCTGGTTCCCCCAGGTGTGATCACTGTGAGAATGCGTGTTAACCACCATGCACACCTGCTCCACGCCTACGTCCACTGCTTCAAACAAAGCTTGGATTTCGGTGGGTGAGAATGTAGTATCAATCAAAATCATCCCTTTGGAGGTGTGGATCAAGCCAACATTAGCACCCTCTTCGGGGCGGATGAATGCAGTGGCAACCGAGTCGATCCTGATTATTTCCATAACCCTTCCCTCACGTTAATAGCTTGTATCCAGCTCTTTGCCAGAGGGCACTGTCCAGCTGCACTGCCAGGGCTCCTGCTGACAGTATGGCTTTCATATGTGCTTGGGTATATATGCCGCCCGCACCAATCGTCGGAATCCCCAGCCGCGCCAGCTCATGTACCATCCTCAGCGCCATAGGTAGGATCGCCGGACCATACAACCTGCCTTGCACCGATTCTCCGCCTTGGGTTGGGGATATTCCTCGTGGTGGTGCCAGGCTGACCGCCATTGCCCCCGCCTGAATAGCCGCCGCAGCCAGTTCGATGGGACGTTCCATGGGCAGGTGCATGATCACCGGTAGCTCGCCGCAAGCTGCCAGCGTGTAAGCGACCACCATCTCAGCACTGGCATCATTGACCACACCCACTTCCAGTCCACTAACGCCTTCCACGGTCTCCAATCGCCGCGCCATCTTCGCCACCTCACCTGCACTGCTTGCCAGTAGGTGGACGATCACCGGCAGAGGGGAGCGGCTCCAATGCCTGGCATGTCGGCGCAAGACTTGAGATATACCAGGGTTGGGATAGCCTGTGTGAAGGATAAAGCCCCCAGGATAGGCTGCGAAGCGCCTTCCATGGGCAGGAGTACGTTGCGTAAGGCTGACCGGGTTGGTGACGAACGCCCCCAGGCTGGACCAATCAATCGAGCTGTGGAAGTCAGGGAAGAATCCCAAGGAACCGGCCGCGTTCATGATCGGTGGGTCAAAGGCTAGATCGTGCTTCGCCATACCTTGCTCCATCCCTTCCAGCCAGGCAGTGATTTACCCGTCTTGTTTTCTTTAGGCTCTACAAACACTGTGTTACTCATGCCCACCATTTAAGAATATTTAGGTCAAACACCGGTCCATCCTCACAAGCCAGTTTCCAGCCCCTCCTGGCAGGTATTGCGCAGGCTCCGCACTGTGCCATTCCTACACAGGGCATCGGTGTTGTGACCAGCACCTGTGCCGGGCAGGGTAACCCATCTCCGTTAGAGAGGCCAAGCACATCCCGTAACTCAGCCAAATGTGTCAATGGCACATCCAGCGCTATAAAATCTGGCCAATCCATCGCTTCCTTCAGGGAAGCGAGCGGTGAAACTTCCACCGCAGCAGGGAGTCTCGGAAGGGTCAGGTCGGTGAATAGGGTCATACTACCTTGTGTTTGTGCTGCTTGATAGATCAGGGGCATAAGCCGTGAAACCGCCTCACCCAATGCAACCAATCCCAGGCGTAGAATGTTGCGCGGTAGGTCAAATCCATGCCCAAGAGGTCCTACCAGGTCCAGCTTTGTCCCTGGTCCCCAACCAGTCGGGAACAGTGGTGCTGCCCAAAAACCCTGATTAGATTTCTCAACCGCAAATAACGGGGTTCCTAGAACCACATCCGGGTCTTCCAGATCAGAAGCCAGCAGATATTGCCCTGCAGACGGAACGGCTGCAGCCGGGCAGACGATATGTACCTCCATGTGCCAGCCCGTTTCAAGCCGGATATCACTTACTCGACCATTGTAATGCCTCACGCCTGCATGGTATCACATTTTGTAATTCTCATGACAGTACTCAGATAATCATAGGCAAGCAGGATTGCTGTGGGATTAAAATCAGGTCGATAAGCCGGAGATTGCCGGCACACAAGCCACCGTAGAAATACGGGTATAATCTATCAGGAATTTGAAAGGTAACCTATCTGGGAGGCTCCATATGAATGTTGCAAGCTTTATCCAAATCTTTGCCGGTGTAGCCTGGCTGGTATTCCTCGGCTTGATTGTCATCAGCGTGATGCGTGCTTCGCGCAATAAAAACATCAAGGGATCGATAACCATCCTGCTGGTAGTCCTGGCGGCTGCCCTGGTCTTATCCAGTGTTAGCGCCGGACTGGTTTTCATCCAGCCTGAAGAGCGCGGGGTGGTCATTTCAGCAATTCAGCCCACAGGTTATCGCGTGCAGCCTCTGCAGCCAGGGCTCCGTTGGATCATCCCCTTCTTCGAGAGCGTGGTCGTCTACCCTATCTCACGCCAGACCTATACCATGTCCATCGCACCCAGCGAAGGAGCCATCCAGGGGGACGATTCGATCACTGCCCGTACCTCTGATGGGCAGGAGATCTTCGTGGATGCCTCCGTGATTTTTGCCATTGACCCCGACAAAGTAGTGCAGGTACATATCGACTGGCAGAAACGCTATCTTGATGAGCTGGTGCGACCTCTGGCACGCGGTGTTATTCGTGATATCGTCTCACAGTATAAGGTCGAGGAAGTAGTCACCTCCAAGCGGGTTGAAATGACAACCCAAATATCCGATGGTTTGCAACAAAATCTAGAAGAGAATGGGTTGAGCCTGGTGGATTTCATCCTGCGTAATATCACCTTCTCACCCGAATACGCCGCCTCGGTGGAACAGAAACAGGTGGCTGAACAGCTGGCACAACAAGCTGTCTTTGTGGTCGAGCAACGCAGGCAGGAAGCTGAACAAGCCCGGCAGGTTGCCCAGGGGCAGGCAGACGCGGTGGTGATCAACGCACAGGGCGCTGCGGATGCACGAATCATCCAGGCCCAGGCTGAATCCCAGGCGTTGCAGCTCATTGCTACCGCCCTGCAAAACAACGACAAACTGCTGCTCTACCAATACATCAACCAGCTCGCCCCAGGCATCCAGGTGATGCTTGTCCCGAACGATAATCCCTATCTGTTGACGTTGCCCACCCTACCCGCAGCAACATCGACAGAACCTACGCCAGCTCCTACCCCATTGCCGACAGCAACGCCGTAGAGCTATCAAGTAAAATAACGTCCTTCGATTTAGATAATAATGAGCCAACCCGAAAACAACCCCACTGGACGGCAGGTCCGCCTGACGACCCTCTCAAGTTGTGCAGGCTGAGCGTCCAAACTGAATGCGGAAACGCTGGCGCAGGTGCTGCGCCCCTTGCAAGGTATTTTTAACCCTGCAGATTACCCCAACCTGCTCGTTGGGTTGGGTGAGCCTGATGACGCTGCCGTCTGGCAATTGGACGACGATCGCGCCCTGGTTGTGACAACCGACTTCTTCACCCCGGTGGTGGATGACGCCTACGATTATGGCGCCATAGCTGCCGCCAACGCCCTCTCAGACGTGTATGCCATGGGCGGCAAGCCGTTCCTGGCCCTCAATATCGCCGCCCTGCCTCCCGATTTGCCCTATGAGGTGATTACCAACATCCTGCGCGGTGGCGCGGAGATTGCCCGCCAGGCTGGGGTGGTCATCGCGGGTGGTCACACCGTCCAGGATAAGGAACCAAAATATGGGTTGGTCGTTTTGGGTTTTGTAAACCCGCAGCACATGCTCACCAAAAAGCGGCTACTCCCTGGAGATATCCTGGTGCTAACCAAACCGCTGGGGGTTGGTACCACTACCACTGCCCTCAAACGCGAGCAGGCGGATCCGGCAGACGTTGCCGAGGCGGT
The DNA here is from genome assembly GCA_049281855.1 of Anaerolineales bacterium. GTDB lineage: Bacteria > Chloroflexota > Anaerolineae > Anaerolineales > UBA4823 > FEB-25. The sequence continues at coordinate 2,062 of JBAPSY010000140.1, read as the reverse complement.
TATGTGGATGAAAAAGCTGAATAAGGCGGCTGCAGAGCTGGCGCTGGAATTTGATCTTCACAGCGGGACTGACGTCACAGGATTCAGCCTGCTCGGGCATACTTACGAGATGGCCGAGGCTTCAGGTGTCGGCGTACGCTTTAGCTATCGCAAAATCCGTTTTTTATCGGGTGCACGCAGATACGCTGAACAGCTCATTTTCCCTGGTGGTTCTTACGATAACCGCCTCTATTTCGGCTCTAGCGTGCACTTTGACCCTGCCCTCGACGAGCCGTCCCAGATGCTGCTCTTCGATTCACAAACCAGCGGAGGCTTGCTTCTCGCCGTGCCCCCAAATAAATTGGACCGGCTCCTTTCCCGCGCAACCCAGATGGAGCAACCCTTGTGGGTGATTGGCGAGGTCATTCAAGGGAGAGGAATCGAAGTCACTCAGTGAGCTAGATTAAGTCCATCTGCACACAGAGCCAAAAGGTTTTCCAGGCTTCTGTGTGCTTTTTATTCAAAATGGTGCTATATGTCTGCCACTATTAAATTAGAATTTGCATCCCACCGCTCACCCGTATATGGCATGGGCGGCATGGTAGCCACTTCTCAGCCCCTGGCAGTTGCAGCCGGGTTGGAAATACTTTCTCAAGGGGGGAATGCTGCCGATGCCGCTGTAGCCACCGCGGCTGCCTTGAACGTCACTGAGCCCACTTCCACAGGTCTGGGGGGAGACTGTTTCGCTCTATATTATGCTTCATCCAGCGGAGAGATAGCTGCTCTGAATGGTTCGGGACGGGCTCCAATGGGCTTAACTATCGCGCGTTTGAGGAAAGAAGGATTGGCGGATAACCTGCCACCTCTTCACCCCTACACTATTACCATCCCAGGGGCATGTGCCGGCTGGTGTGACCTGTTGGCTCGCCATGGGCGGCTTCCGATCAGTAAGGTGTTGGCACCCGCCATCCGCCTGGCGGAGCAAGGTTACCCGGTTGCTCCGATCACAGCTGACTTTTGGGAACGCAGTACCGAACGGCTAAGAAACGCACCGGGCGGGTCGGAGCTGATGATCGATGGGCGTACCCCCCGCGCAGGTGAAATTTTCCATAATCATGGCTTGGCGCACACTCTGCGCACGATCGTCGAGGGAGGCAAGGCTGTTTTTTACCAGGGCGAGATAGCTGAAGCTATCGCACGCGTGGTCCAGCAAGCTGGAGGCTGTATGACCGTAGACGATCTGGCTGCCCATACCAGCACCTGGGAACAGCCCATCAGCACCACCTATCGCGACCTGCGGGTGTGGGAGTGCCCTCCCAATGGGCAAGGCTTGGCCACGCTCCTGGCATTGAACCTTTTGGAGGGTTTCGATATTACTTCCATGCCTCCCCTCTCACCTCTGCGCTTGCACCTGATGATTGAAGCCATGCGCCTTGCTTTTGCCGACACGCGCTGGTACGTAGCCGACCCCGCATTTAGCCCCGCCCCTTTGGAATGGCTGTTATCCAAGGATTATGCTGCCCAGCGGCGCAAGCTGATTCATCCCGACCATGCTACCCTTGACCAGTCGTTCGGCACCCCCACTTCATCCTCTGACACCGTCTATCTTAGTGTGGTGGATGCAGAGGGCAATGCATGTTCTTTCATCAATAGTAATTATATGGGCTTCGGCACAGCCATTGTCCCATCAGGCTGGGGTTTCACGTTACAAAATCGCGGGGCAGGCTTCTCCCTGGACCCCTCCCACCCCAATGCTCTGGCACCCGGTAAACGCCCGTACCACACGATTATTCCTGGGATGATCACCGTGGACTCCAACGGATCATCCAGTCACCCCAATACCCTATATGCCAGCTTTGGCGTGATGGGCGGCTTTATGCAGCCGCAGGGACATATGCAGGTGGTGCTGGGTCTGTCAGATGACGGGTTGGATCCTCAAGCCGCCCTTGACCGGCCTCGCTTCTGCATCGATGATGGCACCGTGGGAGGTCAGGTGGCTTTGGAAGAAGGCATCCCAACGGAAGTTCAGGCAGAGCTGGGGAAGATGGGTCACGCGCTGTATTCAGTCAGCGGTCTGGCGCGG
>JBAPSY010000139.1:0-1888 GCA_049281855.1 Anaerolineales bacterium | reverse complement strand
CATGCTGATGCCTTAACATTGTTGATTTGAGATATGTTATCGGAACATGTTGAATCAAGCGCACCGCATGCATGAATGGGAGGGGAGATCAATAAATCGCCTGGATTACCGATGGATCGGAAAACGGATGATGATGCACGCCGCCATACTGCTGCAGTGTAACCAAAACTTGATAGTTTCTTCGAAAGGCCACTTTTGATTAACTCCCGGATAAACAGGACAAAACGGTGGTACCAGGCAGATTTCCTGGCATTTCGATCGTAGCGATTGGTAATTTCCTTCAATACGGATAATAAGCGGCTTGAATCAGTCCCTGCTCCTCCAGATATCCGGCCGACTGGCCAATCACTGATGAAGTAATTATTGTCTTTTGCAGAGTAGGGATTATCGGATGGGACATCGAGATCGGCATCTTCCACCGGGTTGGGGAGATTATGAAAAGGCACAATTTCAGGACCGCCAACGATAAGCAAGGCACCGATCCGTTCACCGCGTTTTTCCAAGGCTACATCCAAATCAGTCAGGATCATTTTCAGTTGCCATGGATCGTTATAAGCGGTTGGTTGGAGCCCAAGAGGCTGGGTGAAGGCTAAATCGTCAGCATAAAACAACAGGGATCCCCATCGTTCCTGGTTAATTTTATGCCCACGAATGACATTGACCAGCTTTTTCAATTCTTCGTCAATCACCTGGACTGAGGATGGATCATATTGGGCTGCCAAGCCACCGTGAGTGGTGAATACGACATAGATCGGAAATCGTCCATCATCGCGTACCAGATGGGGTCGTTTTAGCTCATCCGCCAACCGTTCCAATTCATTCTGGACGATCAGCGAAGGCTCGCTCAAGGTGCGAACATCACTCTTATTTGATGTTGAATGAGGCACATAAACTGGCTGCGATAAAGGAGTTTCCACCTTATAAAATTCTGATCGACCCGAGTGAGAATTACTCTCCACCGAATTGAGAACATCGAAACCTGAGATGATCGCTGGAATCTGATTCCAACCCAGGCTGGAGGCGACTGCTGCGGGAACAGGAATATTTTGCGGGCTGTTTGGACCAGGATTACTGGCCTCCAAGGAAGCAGGCCAGAGTGATGAATATTGATGACTATTTCCCCACATCCTTTTTACGACCTGTCCAGCGATATCTTTTGAGACAGCACGGTGAAGCATGTCAACTGCCTGATTGGATTCACCGGACTCCATTAACTCATTGCAAAGGGTTAGAAGGAACTGAAGGCAATCTGGCCAGCGCTCGTGGTAAATCTGAGCCAAACTGCGAACTGCGAGTTTTGGCATGGATCCCTTCGATTCGATCAGTCGAAGATGGATAACTGCTGCCAGAGGAGTATCAGGGTTTTCAATCAAGGCCTTATGGATAAAATATTCAGCTTTGTCAATCTGCTGGTAATCTCCAGATCTTACATTACTTAATGCACTTCGCGCTTCATAAACATATTTTGACCATGAAGAGATGTGTCCACTTTTCCCGGTTTTTACTGAATGACCATGAGTCAATGCATTGGCACAAGCTTTGGCAACTAAATGATTGTTTGAGCCAGCAAGCTGGCATACTTCTGCAAGCAATTCTTGGGCTTCAAGGAACTCCGGATCCAGCTTGCATAGCTCTTCTAATATGGGTAAGGCATGCAGTCGTAACGAAGGCGATTTCTCCTTGAAAAATGCACGCGCATTAATCAGATTAACTTGGAGATCCCCAGGAAAGATAGCCAACCAGGCTGTGCATAATCTTCGTGCATAACGCAGTTCCCCAGTTCTCAATGCTGTGGTCAGGAGAGTAAACAGAAGTTCGCGGGACAGTGGTTGGTCAGTTGATGGGGCTGGCTGCGTTATCCCGTTCATTTTGCATAATTCCTTCCAGA
>JBAPSY010000138.1:0-11338 GCA_049281855.1 Anaerolineales bacterium | reverse complement strand
CCTGGGTGGGTGCTGGCTCCTACAAAGTACAAATTATGGTAGCGTGGATGCCGGTTGGCTGGGCGAAAATATGCCAGTTGCGTCAGATTATGCGACAAGCCATGCGTGGAGCCTTTGACCAGATTATAGCGTTTGTGCCACGAAAGCGGTGTGAGAGTCGTCTCAAACTTGATATGAGCCTCAAGATCTGGGATTCCCAAGGTCTGGAGACGGCGAAAAATGTGCCTCCGCGCCAAGTCCGTCAGGTTTTCCCATTCTTGCTCCCCATTCTCAGATAAGTGCCCCACAGGGACAATGGCAATCAGCGTATCCTGACCAGGCGGAGCCATGGAAGGGTCCAACCGGGTTGGTGCGTGGATATAAAGACTGGGATTTTCAGGTAGATCGAGATCCCGGATTATGGATTCAAAATTCTGGCGGTAATCATCTGCCAGGAACAGGGTGTGTGGACTCAGGGATTCGTAGGTTTTATCTACTCCCCAAAAGAAGCTAATCACCGAACAGGAAAAGTGTTTGCGTGATATTCTTTCAGCCCGACCATCTTTTGGTAGGAGATCATTATATACATAAGGTAAGTCTGCATTCGCCAGTAAAATATCCGGCGTAATGTGCTCGTTGTGTTCAAGGATAAGCCCCGATGCGCGGCTCCGATTGACAATGATCCGCTTCACCGTGGTATCAAATGCAAATTCCACGCCTGCATCACGTGCAAGTGACATGAGCGCTTCCACGATGCTGTACATTCCGCCTTTGGGATACCAAACTCCATGCTCTTGCTCGGTGTATGGCATCAGAGAGAATGTGGCCGGCGCTTCGAACGGGCTTAACCCCATGTACACGTCCTGGAAGGAGAAAGCCGCCTTTAAACGTGGATTATCGAAATATGCCGACATGTTGGCATAATGATTCACCAGCGGTTTAACCTGGTATAGCAGGGGAAAATTTTTCAATGCAAAAAAATCAGAAAACCGGCGAAAATCACGGTTCACCAATCTTTCCATCCCCAGCTGATAGTGTCGCTTGCCCTCCTCGTGGTAACGCAGGAAGCTCTGAAAAGCACCAGGCTCAATGGATTCTAGCTGATCCTTGAGAGATTGAATGTCTGAAGTTAGCGACAGCTGGCTGCCATCGTCAAAAACCAGGCGGTATGATGGGTCCACCTGCTGTAGATTCAATAGATGATTGATGGGAGTGCCCAGAGCAGTAAATTCAGCCTCATAGACATGCGGCATGACCAATAGAGTCGGACCGACATCAAAATGGTGACCTTCACGCTCGATCCAATCACATCGCCCACCCGGATTGGGATTCATCTCAAATACAGTGACATGCAATCCATGAGATGCCAGGTGGATCGCGGCACATATCCCACCGATCCCGGCGCCTATGACTGCTACAGATTTCGATTTCATCTTTCCTCGAATCGATCAAACCTGACCACCTGTCTGCCAGGTTCCACATTCATCCAGGTTATGTTTAGTAAGGATGTGAACACCCTCAACGCCATCCATAAACCAGCCTTGATGCTCTTCCGTTCATGGTATTAAGGCGAAGGCAATATTGGTCCCGTTCAATCGCCCTGAGCATCCATTCGAAGCGGGCAAGATAAGTAAAGCCTGCCAGTCGGCAGCGCAGGTTCTTCACCTGGGCAATATATTGCCTGCCCATTTGGAAATATTGGCAGGCTAGTGCCACTCTCTCGTGTACCCATTTCCGCATGGAAAGATCACGAAAATCATCGAACGAAATATGCTCTGACTCGATAACTTCAGCGGGGATATTAAAATAACCCAGAGCGACATCATCCACCATATCCCGAAGCATATGCACTACATGCGCACCGCACACTGCATGATATCGGGTTGCACTGAAAGGAAGGGCATCCTGATGACCGATAAAATAAAACATGTACTCTGTTACAGCTTTTGAAAGCAATAATGAGTATTGGGATAGCTCTGCGTGTGAGATTACCCGACCACGGCGTTGTACATCAAATGACATTACAGCCATCATATTGCGGAGATAGAATTGCAATCCGCTATCCTTTTCCTTGTCATTCCCGACTAAATCCACCAGCATCTGCTCCTCACGGTTCGAAGCACTTGGAGCGTTCCCCTTATAGCATGCCTCCAAGAGCTCGAACTGGCGATTAATAAACGCCCCCTTTTCCTGCTGAGTACCTGAACTGGTGTCAAGCTGATCATCCACCCAGCGGAAGTAAGCATAAGCGCGGTAGGCATCCTGCACGCGGTCCCGATCCATGAGGAAACGGATTGTGTAATACGTCTGCTTACTGCCCGCTTTGGTAATAGTGGCAGCCAAATCATTCTCCACCCTCTGCCTGAGTTTGTTAGTGTGGGGTATGCTATTTGTCATAATACGCATCGATTTTATTATTTTAGTCTAAAAGTATACCTCCATAATTATTCTATAAAATTTATATTGCATCCTCAGAAAATCTGGGGTGATAAAAGTTCTCGATTGGTTTGTGACTTGCCAGATACGTACATCAAGCTTCTATTGAATCGAGCCTTATTCCCGATGTCATTGGCGATAACAAGCCTTCCAGCCGCATCCGTGTTCAAGAGGGTAGTGGATGTGCAGTAAATCTCGCAGTGATTGCCAGGATTAAGCCAGGTCGTAAACTACTGGGTAATTTAGCTTCGATGGTCGTTTAACCGAGGCGGTCCGAGTAAATGATAATAACAGGATAACCAGCACCAGCCAGGCTGCCTGGCTTCTTGAGCACACATTAGTCTGGCAGTAAGGTGTTGAGCAGCAGCTTGATAATGCGCAACATGGAGACTATCCTCTATGGGACCTGGCAATCTGAGAATAGATGGATTCCATGTGCTGCATTTCTACTTCGAGGTTGGCTTTTTCTTCCACAACCTGGCGTCCTTTCCGACCGAATTCGCTAAGCTGATCGGGTTGCGCCAGAAGCTGGTTGATGGCGTCAGCCAGTAGTATGGTTTGACGCACAGGCACCAGTAAACCGTTTTCACCGATGGTGATAAATTCACGCAGTGAAGGTAAATCTGAACAAATAACTGGTTTTCCGCAAGCCATGGCTTCCATCACTGAGACCGGGGTTCCGTCAGTAGATGGCACAGAAACTACCACCTCGCTCAGCCGGTATAGTTCAGCCATTTCGGTCCGACTGTTGGTCTGAGGTAGCCAGCGGATAGTTGCTTCCAATCCCAGCTCCATTATCATTGCATCCAATTGGCTTTTATACTCCAGGTTTGTATTGTAGTTAAGAAAAATGAAGATTGCCTCCGGAAAGCGTTGGTGAACGAGCGGGATGGCTTTCAGGATGATGTCCAGGTTATAGATCGGGTGGACGGCACGGGCGCTAAGCACCAGCCGGGAATGGTCGGGCAATGATAAGCGCCTGCGCAGGTTAATGCTACCCTCGCTGGTGGCAACACCCGGGCTGAAAATATCCAAATCGATCCCAAATTGGACGCGTCTCAATTTATTGGCCTGGCCGCCGAGCTGGATTACCTGATCGCCAATTGCTTCGGATGGTGTGGTAATCACGTCCGCATGCCTCAAGGTGTACCAGGCCAGGAGGCGCGCCACCCTGGATCTCTGGGGGTGTTGGTATACGTCACTTCCCCAGGGTGTAACCACATAAGGATGAAAACCGCTGGCAGCCGCCAGCCATCCGGCAGAATTAACCCGGTGGGCATGCAGAATATCCGGGTGCCACTGTCTTAGAAATCGCCGCAGCCATACCGCCCAGATTGGGAAACGTATAATGGGAGCATAAAAGATTTTTGACAGGTCAATAACCTTCACCTCCGGCCAGGGCTCCTTAAGAGCCACATCCGCCAATAGAACAACGTTATGTCCCCGCTTCGCAAACCAGCCAACCCAACGCCGGGTGTGGACAGAATTAGGATTGGAGATATAACACAACCTCAGCCTTGCCTGCGAGAGGAGGTCATTTTCTTCAAGATGATTGGGATTAATCATGCGCAAACCTCTGTAACCAGGATTGCTAATCAGCTGGCATCGAAAGCGTTATCCATAAAAGGCAATCCTATAGCATCGGCTTGCAGTCGTGAAGCGGTGACATGCTCCAATGCGACCTTGCTCAGATCCAGCACGACTTTAAATCGAGCGGTCTTCACCAGGTTGGCGAATACCCCATTGCCACAGCCAACACCCAATACAGAAATGACTTCGCCTGGTATCAATTTAGCAGCAAGCCTGGCACAGATAAGATCAGCTTTGCACCATTGCCAGGCTGCAATGCTCCAAATTTCTGGGTTATCAAAATAAGTTTGACCGTAATCGGCCGTCATTGGATCATCCCGGGTGAGATGTCCTCTGAGGTAATAATGCAAGTAAATATTCTCGCATGCTGGTATCTTTGGCGAGGACGATGGTGTAATAAGCCAGAGATACCACTGCGGTGAATATAACCAGCCAAATAGGTGAGAGGATAAATGCCTTCTTTGCGGCTACCAAGAGCAGGGCAGGTAGGCTTGCATATAAAACGTATTGTAAGATGGTTCGGAAAGCAGAGGCCCAGAGCACGTGTGTTAACCTGAGCAGCCATAGCGCCAAGCCTCCATAGATCAATACCCCAGTACCAGACCAAATAATCAGGGTCAGGTAAATGTTGTGAGTCAGACCACCGATTACCAATGCACCGAAACGAGTGCTCAGGATGATGATATTTACAATCAAGGCTAATTCCTGACGCTCAAGGGTGGCAAACAGGATAGTCAGAGGGGATGTTAAAAGCAAAATGAACATCCACGGACTTAGAATTTGGGCGAAGCGGCCAGCCTCTATCCAATTAGCTCCAAATACGATGCTGAAGAGTTCCGGCCCGGCAATCCCCAATACCAAAGCGGGAAACAAACCGATGGCAGCCAGGCGTCGAAAGATTAATTCCACCGATTTAGACAAGTTGACCAGGTTGGAGCGTAGCTCAGCCGAGCGTTGGTAAAAGGCTTGCGCTAAGGCATTACCAACCAGCGTCATGGGCAGCAGGACTATACGGCTGGATATTGAGTAATATCCAACCACCGTGTCGGAGAAGTAATAAAGTAGCATCAGGGATGGGAGTTGCCAGGAGAGATTATTGATGAAGCTACTCCACGAATCAACCAGCGGGAATTTGCGATAACGCTTGAGATTGGCAAGTATGCGCGAGCTCTGAAAAAGCCTGATAAATAGCGCTCCATTTTCTTTTAAGACCTGGGCTCCGAGGACGCTGGCGAAGATAAATGTGCCTGCCAAATATGAAAAAACCAGGCTTGCCGCGTTTGCATGACCAATGGATGCCAACAACATGGGTAGAGCACTGGTAGTTAAGGAAGCCGATATTCTGGCTATGGAGAGACGACCAAAATGCTTGGTGCGTGAGTTCCAGTAATTCAAGGCTGCAAAGCATCCTTGAATCAGCAATCCAATCGGAATCAGCCATAAAAACGCATATAAATCAGGAGCTTTTAGGAGGTTGATCAGTGGATGGCCGATGATAAGCAGTACCAAACCCACTGTAACGCTGATACCAAGGGCGATGAGCATACAAAGGGCGAATATATTAACCGCATCAGCCTCATCTTCCGGTAGCATGATTGCATATTCGTAGCGTAAACAGATAACAATGGAGATGATACTGATCAGAGAGGTGAAAACATTGAGTATTCCAAAAGCTTGGGGAGCAAACAGCCGGGAGATGATCGGAGCGGTTAGAACGGTGATGACTTGCGCCAGGGTGGTGCCACTCACAAGCTTCAGCACACTGGTAAAAAAACTGCTCCGTTTTGTTGAGGGTGGGGCAGTCATTTGTGCTTAGGCTTCTCGATTTGAGTGGATAAAACCTGAACTTCAAACCACATGCCCGCAATTATATACTATTTCAAATATCCACTACATTGAAACCCTCGCATCCATTCGTGAAGACCACAAACCTATTCAAGACAGCAACCTGTGACTTTTAACAGTGGTAAGATTAATTTGCTAATAACGAAGCATAATTCTACCGGAGGGATTTATGGATGAAAAAATGCAAGCCACTGCATTGGCAAGCCTCAATGATGAGCAAAACGGAGCGTACCTGTATGATGCATTAGCGCTCGCCGAGAAAGATAGCCGCCTGGCAGAGGTCTACCGTCGCATGGCAGCAGTGGAGCGCAAACATGCTGACGAATGGGTGGAGCGTTTGAAATCTGGAGGGGTAGCAATTCCATCATTTGCGCCCAACTGGCGTAGCCGCACTCTGGCTTGGGCAGCGAAACGTCTTGGTGTGGCAGCGGTTTTACCCACCGTCATAGGGAATGAACGTAAAGATAGCCGCAAATACGCTCACATTCCCGGCGGTGCTGGAATGGCAGCTGATGAATCCTCTCATAACCGCCTGCTGAGCCGCGTGGTTACCACCATGAAGGGTGGAATGGAAGGCGGGGCTTTGGCTCAGTTAGAAGGCAGGCATCGTGCCGGAGGCGGCAACGCACTGCGGGCAGCGGTGCTGGGTGCAAACGATGGCTTGGTATCAAACTTGAGCCTGGTAATGGGCGTGGCAGGGGCTGCGCTTAATAACTCAACCATCCTGATCACCGGTTTGGCTGGATTGCTGGCAGGTGCAATCTCCATGGCTTTGGGTGAATGGCTGTCGGTGCAAAGCTCAAGGGAGCTTTACAAGCACCAAATTGGGATCGAAAAGGCTGAGCTCGCCGCAGCACCGGAGGAAGAAGCGGAAGAATTGGCATTGATCTATGAAGCACGTGGCTTACCCAAGGAAGAAGCCCAACAGATGGCCCAGCACATCATCAGCGACCCGGCTTCAGCGCTCGAAGCACTGGCGCGTGAAGAGCTCAATGTGGACCCTTCCGAGCTGGGTGGCTCAGCCTGGGAGGCTGCCCTGACATCCTTTTTTCTCTTCTCGATTGGGGCGATCATACCCGTGTTCCCTTATACCTTTATGAGTGGTATCACCGCGGTATTTGTCAGTATGGTCTTGAGTGCCGTGGGGCTGTTCATTGTGGGTGCGGGCATCACCCTGTTCACCGGGCGCAATGTGGTTTATTCAGGCGTGCGGCAAGTATTGTTTGGCTTAATTGCTGCCGCGGTCACCTTTGGTATCGGCCGGTTGATTGGGGGAAACCTGGCCGGGTAGTCGTTAAAAATGAATTTAGTTGCTGATGGTCATGTAAGGGCGGAGCGTTGCTCTGCCCTTTCTATTATTTACTATCCCCATCTTTCTGATATAGCTACTCTCTCTTGGGTATACGCAAATATGCTGCTCCGCGTGCATCCAGATAAATTTGATGGGGAGTGACGGTCATCCGCATGACGATATTCTGACAGGTCGGGCAGCGCAATACGTAACCCGGGCTTTCAGCGAATGCCCACAAGCTGCCCAGTTCTCCTCTATGCCCACAGGAGGCACATTCAACGGGAGCGATGGTCATCTCCACGTCGAACAGTTCATATAGCAAGCCGGCCAACGCGTTGCCATCCAACATTAATGATATGGTTTCCTCGAAGAGTATGCTATCCATGGATTACCTCCCTAGGTATTACCGGTTGGACCAAAACGTTCTGTGCGGATCTGCTCGGTAGGGATGCCGAGTGTCACCAGACCATTCGCGACCCCTTCCACGAGCGCTGTGGGTCCGCAGATATATGCCTTTAGCTTATTCCCAAAAGGTTTTGCAACCTCCTCCAGCATCCGCATGTCGATCCGCCGTCCGTAGCCATCCCAACCTTGCGGTTGCAAACGCGTCAGGGTATGGAATACCTCCAGACCCGTGCGATCCTTATGCAGCTTCTTAAGTTCCTCTCGATAGATAACATCCTCATACGTGCGCGAGCTGTATAGCAATCTGGCTGGCACTTTCGAGCCCACTGCGTACCGGTGCCGGAGCATCGCCATCAACGGGACAATTCCCGAACCACCTGCCACCAGGAGGAGCGGTCCTCCCATGCTCGCTTCCCACACGAAATAACACCGATTGGTCCGCGCAGTTCCACCTGGTCACCCACGATGAGAACGTCGTGCAGGTATGTGGAGACTTCCCCTTCTTCCAACCGCTCAACGGTAAGTTCAATTTCCCCCCTTTGCTCGGGACTGGAGGCGATCGAATAACTGCGTTGAGTCTGGTAGCCATCCGCCGCGGTCAGACGAACGTCGTAATGCTGACCTGCCCGGTGATGTGTCCAGTTTGGTAATGCCATGGTATAGGTTTTGACGTTCTGCGTCTCCTGCCTTACCTTGACCACAGTGGAAATCTGCCATTCCAATAGACGCGTCTTTACTTCATCCTTCACTAGCTCAATCGCCATGATAGCGCTCCTCTTTCCACGGATCACCGTGATTGTTGTAGCCTAACGATTCCCAAAAGCCAGACTTGTCTTTTTCAATCAGGGTTAGACCACGCACCCATTTAGCGCTCTTCCAGAAGTAGAGCTGTGGCACCACCAGACGCGCTGGACCCCCATGTTCAGGCGCCAAAGGGGTACCATTGTACTGGTAACCCACAAACGCTTTCCCATCCTTGATCTCATTCAGAGAAATGTTGGTGGTGTAACCCCCATCGCAGAATACGCTCACGAAATGCACATTCGGGTCGACATCTACTAACCCCAGCAGGGTATCGACGCTAATACCTTCCCATTGGGTATCCAGTTTCGACCACTTGGTGACGCAGTGAATGTCTACGGTGAACTGCTGAGATGGCAGGAGACGGAATTCAGCCCACGACCAGCGCACAGGCTGCTTGACCAAGCCATTGATCTCAAAGCTCCATCGCTCCAGGGGTGTGCTTGGGGTGGGACCTGCTGAAAGTACGGGGAAATCATTGGTGACGTACTGTCCGGGCGGAACCCGTTCAGCAGGTCCATCCTGTCTGCGTTTACCGATAAAGCCGCGTGATTGGAAAATTCCACTCATGTTACCCTTCTCAAACCTTTAATTGGACTATTATGGTGCTTTATATCATATTACGAGTAGAATCCATCGAGACGGGCTGTTTGGGTACTTATTTCCTTACTAGAGCCTGTCCAATTGTGGGTTGGACCGCTGGGTATTGGTTGACCTGGGTACACCGTGGTGCCCTTGGTTGGCGGTTCAGGAGAAAAAGGCAGATGAACCGAAAGGACGCAGAGTCGAACTGGAGAGCTCTTGCTACCACACCATATAGTTATTCAGACTAAAAAACAGCCTGATCGACCTGAAACACTTTCATGGATGGATTAGCAAATAGCTTCCTATGAAGATTTTCCATAAAGTTGGTCAGTCTTCGCTGCCATGATGAAGTCGTTTTGGTGCAGACCTTTGATTTTGTGGGTCCACCAGGTGACTGTCACCCTTCCCCATTCCGTAAGGATGGCGGGGTGGTGGTCTTCTTCATTGGCGAGTTGTGCTATCCGGTTGGTGAAGTCCACCGCTTGATTAAAATCCTTGAACCGGAAAGTTTTTTCCAGGCGCGGTTCCCCATCTTTTTCGTAAACCCGCCAGTCAGGAAGTTTGGTCAGGTATTGATTAATATCACGCTCATTAAGCGGTGAAGTATTTGCTGTAACTGCACTGCAATGCAGTTGTGCTAATTCATTCATACGTAGTCCTTTTACATACACACTTATTCCGGTGTGTACGGAGCCTGACGATCGATATTACCAACAAACTGCGGTAAATTAGTGTGCCCTAACATCTGCCGGATCGCCAGGTTTTCGCCGGTGTGGTACCAGTAGTGGTAGATCGTGCGCTGCAGCAGCGATCCGAATATCCTTTCCGATGGTTGGCCATCTTCCTTCAAAAAATGCTCCTGCAGTTTCTCATTGGTTATGCTTTCCAACCACAGGTCAGCTGCTTGGGTAATCTTGCGCCAATAGGCAAGCACCTCACGCAGCGAAGGCGTGCTGGCAGGAGCGCCGTAAGCAAAAGTCTTCTGCACTTCAGGATATGGCATCATTCCCTGCCCCAAAAAGAGGAAATACCTTTGTTCCTGCCACGCCAGATGCCCCACGTTCCAGCTGATGCAGTTCATTGGTAGGAGACGTTTGCTTGCATCTTCCTCCGATAATCCTTTGAGTGCCCGTTTGAACTCGCTACGTGTGAATTTCAATTGTATAACGAGAGGATGAGTTACGGTCATTTTTTCCCTCCAGAAAGTGCCACCCTGAGGATCTATATTTAGAAATATCTATAAATTATTAAAGGTTATGATAATCTTTATTGTCACATTATATCTGAAAGTTTTATTCCAATAGAAACGTCCCTGATTAAAACCAGAGAAGTATCTAAGAATGATAGCGACATTCAGACATCGTCCCGTAGCAGGCTAGACCCCCTATTTATTTGTACATTAGCAGGTAATTTGTCGTAAAGCCAATTCAATAGTAGCAAAGATTGGTTATAAGAATATTTAAAAATTTGCTATACTATATCAAGAATATAACTGGGTCTAGATCTATATCAGTGGGTTATTCTCGGTGGCTATATGTCCTCTAACTTGCTGGCTACCAAATTATATATCCCTCCGCTTCGCAAAAACCTTGTCCCGCGGTTGCGCTTGATCCAAGTCCTTAATGAAGCCTGGCAATCGAATAAAAAGCTTTCCCTTATCTCTGCTCCTGCCGGTTATGGCAAGACCACCCTGGCCAGTGAATGGCTGGGTGGGTTACAGGTCGATACCTCCTGGCTTTCTCTGGATAAGGCTGACAACGATCCGACACGCTTTCTTGTTTATCTGATCGCTGCACTGCAACAAATTGACAGACGGATTGGGGAAAAAACAGGTGTGATGCTCCAAAGTGGGCAGCCCCTTCCAGCTGAAATTCTCTTGACTGCTCTGATCAATGAGATCAACGGTGTTTCAACACCATTTATATTGGTGTTTGACGACTACCATGTTATCGAGGCGATTCAAATCCACCAAGAGTTAGAATTCCTGGTAGATCACCAACCGAGGCAGATGCACTTGGTGATCATCACACGGGAAGATCCACCCCTGCCTCTTCCTCGATTGAGGGCGCGTGGGCAGATGGTGGAAATCCGCCAAGATGATCTGCGCTTTTCTATGGACGAGTGCTCTGATTTATTAAATCAAGTGATGGGGCTGAACCTATCACGAACGGATATTGCCGCCTTGGAACGCCGGACCGAAGGCTGGGTTGCTGGTTTACAGCTGGCTGCCTTATCCATGCGCGGTCGGGATGATCTCACAGGGTTCATCCAGGCTTTCACAGGCAGCAGTCATTATGTGCTGGATTATCTGATCGAAGAAGTATTCAAGCAGCAGCCAGCCGATGTGCAGGACTTCCTGCTAAAAACCTCTATCCTCGACCGTTTATCCGGTCCATTATGTGATGC
>JBAPSY010000137.1:0-3171 GCA_049281855.1 Anaerolineales bacterium | reverse complement strand
CCCGCTATCCGAGCTGGTAAAACCCTCCAGGGTTAATATGCCGGCTTCTCCTTCGCGACAAAAACCTAAAGCTTCTATGGCTTGCAACTCTTTGTATGCATAGGTATCGTCCACTTCAGCTATGTCGATTGCTTCAAGAGGATTATTTATACCTGCCTGCCGGTAAGCCATTCTGGCAGCTTCTTCTGTGTAGATAGCGTGGGCCCAATCGCGGTTCTCAAGTGATGGAGAATCATTATTCCAGCCGCTGCCCAATATCCAGATTGGCTTGTCAGTCAGGGAAGAGGCTTTTTCCTCCGAAGCCAGGACCATGACGATGGCACCATCGGCGTGCTCTGCTATCTCTCGTGACCCGAGCGGCCATGACAGAACCGGGCCTGAAAGAACGTCATCTATGGTTAGATTAGCGCCATAAGGAGCGATTGGATTAGTTAATGCATTAAATCTATTCTTTACAACCACGGCGGCGCACTGTTCAATGGTGGAATCGGACTCAAATAAATACCGGTTCATTTCCAGACCGGCAATGAAATGGCTGTTCAATTTTAAAGGTCGATTTAATACAGGGTCTTGCGCATAGGCAGTGACTTCAGAAAGCGTCTTGATATTCGATGCCTTGCTATGACCTTCGACAGCAACAATATCAAATTGTCCTGTGCGAATTAACATATACGCAGTTGCGATGCCGTGTAATCCATCCCCAGTAATGGTATGCACGGACTTGAGTGCCCCCCCAATTTGGTCTGGAGTGTATTCATCAAAGATGCTTGTACCCTCATGAAAATCTTCCGCCACAGTCACAAAACTCTCGACATCGCGGCGTGGATCGACACCAGCGTCGTTATAGGCACGCATCGCAGCCTCATACACCATTTCCTTATATGACTGTTCAGGAGTAATGGATCGAAAACCTGTACAGCCTACTCCCACAATGGCAACTCGATCATGCATGGATACCTCCTTCTATGATCCTCTTTTTGTATGTTAATTGTTGACTTTAGTCATATCAGTTGGAATGATTAAACTTTATTCAGCGCCTCCTTTTGATTGGGTGATCGATTGCGTTGAGCAAAATAAGCAAGACCAATGCTGATGAAGTATAAGACAATCATTGGAGCCATTACCAGTCCCATATTTACTGGATCTACTGTTGGTGTTATTGCAGCTGCCAGGACGGCAATGATCACGATTGCGAGTCTCCATTGTGAAGCCAATGTTTTTGCTTTGACCAATCCGAGATTCGCCAACAAATAGATAATTAAAGGAAATTCAAAAGTTACCCCAATCCAAAACATAATCAGGGTCACAAAATTATAATACGAGGAGGGGCGGGGTTGGGTAATTAAACCCATGAAATTGAATAGAAAAGGTAAAGCTGTTGGAAGCATTACAAAGAAAGCGAATGCCATACCCCCTACGAATAGAATTATTGCGATCGGGATAGCTAAAAGTCCTTTGATCCGTGAGCTTAGTTTCAAAGCTGGAGCGATAAATAGCCAAATTTCAAAGATAACATACGGAAGAGCAATGGTAAAACCACTCAGAAGGGTTACCCGCATGACAGTGCCGATATTTTCAGTAACATCGATTGCCACTAATTCATGGATTCCACCCGCTAACGGGGCTGCGAGATAGCTCAGAATTTCACGAACAAACAAGAATGAAATGGCTGTAGTGATAACGATAGAGAATACTGCCCGGAGCAAATGCTTGCGAAGAGCATTAATATGAGGCAGTAGTGCACGAGGATTTTCAATCGTGGCTGCAAGGGTGTCCCCGATGGGAGCATCATCGATTTCTTCTTCTTTAAAATATGAAGAGACGTTTGTTGCTCCTTTGCTCAGGGTTGTGCTTGTCTTACGAAAAATCCATTGGATAAAGCGAAATGGTGCTGTAATGATCTTCCAAATTAAGTGGAGTAGCTTTCGCATTATTTAAGCGTGTTCGATTGGTCTTTCTGGATTATCTGTCGGATTCGGATTTATGGATTGCGATTCATCCGGATCGACTGGGTGCAATTTATCACCAGCCAGCTCTGGTGGTGTGGTCCACGATGTGAAATCAATCTCCATTTTCTTAACATCGGAGTTAATCTGACCGCCAATTTTATTGATATCTGATAAATCCTTAGAAAGATCTTCCAGGTTTGCTTCCCGCATTAATCGATTAGGGAGATATTTTAGCTCCCGTGATGCTTTTTGGACAGTTCGCCATTCTGGTGAGGTGACGACTTTACGTAAAAAACGACCAAGGGTTCTTCCAGCTTTGACCATGTCACCCGGACCGAGGACGATCAAAGCAATTAGAAGAATAAAGAAGAGTTCGAGGGGACCAATACCGAGTATTTCCATAATCTGAATAGCTAGTTCAACTTCTTAAAATATTGAACGATATCATTATAATGTAAGGCAAGACTGCCCAGAACACCATTCACAAAGCGAGGCGTGCTTTCTGAGCCGAATAATTTTCCTAATTCAACAGCTTCGTTGATTGCGACTTTCAATGGAGTTTGGTTACTGACTGCAATTTCCCATAATGCAATCCGCATAATATTGCGATCGATTATAGCAACCTGATCCAGAGGCCATTCTGTAGCATGCTTGGCGATAATCTGGTCAAGTTCGGGAATAATCGGTACTATTCCCATGACAATCTTTCGAGCAAAATCACCCAAATTACCTTCTAAGGGTGACTCTGATAATCTTTCTGTGAGAACTAATGCCGGTGGATGACCGGTCAGATCAATTTCGTAAAGTGCCTGCAGGGCAATACTACGTGCCCTGGTTCGAGGTTTCATCGGGTTAAGCCTCAGCCTCCGGTGGATAATCGATATCCTCAATATGAATATTAACTCGTCCCACTGACATGCCTACCATCTCTGAGATAGCTCGAGACACTTCATGTTGAATGTTGTGGCTGACATCACGTACGTTTACATCACTTTTCAGAACGACATAAATATCAGCATGAACCACGTCATCCACAACCTCGATCAAAACTCCTTCGCGTCTTTGAGTGCGCTTGAGCAATTGATTTACCGCGGTTTGGACATGGCTGAGGCGGCTTACTCCGTTGACGTTCAAGGTGGTCAGCTGCGCGATAGTTAATAATACATCTGGAGCAATGGTGGTCGTTCCTGGAGAAGGGTTATCATCTTTCATTGTGTCGCTC
>JBAPSY010000136.1:0-6563 GCA_049281855.1 Anaerolineales bacterium | reverse complement strand
CCACCTTGCCCTTCATCGATAACTACATCGGCGGACCAACCGTGCCAGACGGACAAAGCGGCCTCATAACGCCAGGACAGTTGTTCCCGTTCCATAACCACGACGACTACAAAGCCACCAACAACGGCGCCTATCCAGGCGGCATGTTCACCATGATCATGCCGTTACCATAACCGTCATTTGATTCTCACAATTTCCGGCGGGCGATTTGCGCCCGCCGGAAATTGGGCAGCCTGATACATAGGGAATGGGTTGCCACTCCAGAGACTGTGCGGCACCTTTAGCGGTAAAAACAAGAACCGATGGATGTGAGGAAAAAAATACAACGATCTAAGCAAAGCCAGCCTCTTCGGCGGGGCAGGTGGTATCTCGTAGGTGGAGTCATCCTCGTTGGCTTACTTGCGTTGGGGGGATGGTGGGCCAGGAACAGGGCCCAGGCGCCGCATGATGCGCCGGAAGCCAGCCTGGTATATAACGTTCAGGCCAATATGCCTTTCCAAATCCTGATCCCTGCCTATTTACCGCCGGAGTTTGACCGGGAAAAAATGGAGATTACTGTCAGCCAAAGCGGTCCGGGCGGAGAGCCAATGGTACAGCTGGCCTATCCTACCGCCCAGGGGGCTGTCCTGTTTGTTCGCGAGTGGGTGCCGGTCAACCCGGATATGGAAATCCTGGCTGCTTCCCGGCCGGTTGAGACCAAGTGGGGCAAGGGCTGGCTGCTGACGCAGGGTGACAGCCTGGCCGCTTTGTGGGTAGACATTGGCCCGTTGCGCACTTCGGTATACAGCTCCAATGTGGACATACTCCCTCGGGAGCGCATCCTCGAAATCGCCGAAACCCTGGGTCCGGTTTCCAGCCAGCAAGTTTTTACATTTGTAGTAGCGACTCCCGTGATTAAAGAGATGGCTCCACCTCCACCGGTGGAGATCCCAATCAACGACCAGGGTGTCCAGGAATTTACCCTGGTGGTGACCCCTGGCGGCTACGACCCGTTGCGCTTCTCCGTAAAAGCCGGTGTACCCGTGCGGATGACTTTCCGCCAGCTAGGACAGGTGGGCTGCGGTAATGAGCTGATCTTCCCGGATAACCCACAAAGCCCCAGCTCTTTGAGACTGGCCAACGAGAGCGACCAACAGGTGCTGGAATTCACGCCCCAGCAAGTGGGGGATTTCCAGTTCTTCTGTTCCCACCGCATGTACCGCGGAGTGATGACGGTGCGCCCTTGAAACATCATCGGCATCCGGTCAGCTGGCTGCTCCAGAGCGTGTCTATTGCCGGGCTCCTCTTTGTAGCCGGCTGCACCACGGTGCATGGCTCAGCCTCAGAACCGGCAATTGTCGATCAAGCAGCCGCTGAAGCGACTGTCATTATCCAGCGCGCCGAAGCAACGGCGATGGTGCTCCAGGCCCAGGCCCAAGCCACCATGTTAATTCAGAACGCCAACGCCCCGACCTCCACACCTGACCAGACTGCTCCATCCCCCACTCCTGGCTTGATCCAGTTACCAACCACCCCATTGAGCGCCAATGCCACGCTGCAGGCCTCGACTTCTGGGACGCCGGCGGTGGAGGAGTCAGAGGTCAAGTTGCTGGGAGTCAGCCTCGGCACGGAGAGCGGTTTAATCCTGGTTCAGTTCAAGGCTCCACCAGCTCTGGCGCGCCATTGGCAGCAGGGAGATGTGTATCTCATCGACGAAGCAACTGGTGCTGTTTATAACGAAATCCCGGTCATGCCCGTGATCGGTCCTCTTTTTGCCCGTCCCAAGCAATCCGGTCAGATCGGTTATGTAATGTTGGTCAATGCGCCGGTTCCTTTACAATCCAGCTCATTAGTGACGGTAACCTTGGGAGAATCCATCTTTGAGCATATCTTAGTTAAATGACCTCAAACGCCACAATATTGAATAACGAGGAGAGTATATGAAAATCATTGGTGCAGTCCTGATTGTTTTATCACTCGTTGTCGCCATTGTACCGATGTTCACAGATTGCCAATCACAAGGCAGGGCGATTGTTTTGGAAAATGGTAAGACCATTCCGATGAAATGTCATTGGAGCGGTTTAGCAGAACTGGTGGTAGCGGTTCCACTTTTTGTGCTTGGGGTGATGGACATCATTAATCGTAATCTTCTGGTCTTCCGCTACCTGTCAATTATGGGTATTGTGCTGGGGATCTTTATCATCCTTATCCCCACCAACCTGATCGGGGTGTGCATCAGCCCAGAAATGCTCTGCAGTAGCGTGATGCGACCCATCCTTATCCTGGCTGGAATCTTAGTTGTAGTAGCCAACCTGGCTGGAGTTTGGATTTCGTTCAAATCTCAGAATAAGCTGGTATAGGTAAAATGAATCTGACCCGTTTGGCATTACGAAATATTGCTGGTAGTGCCTTCAGGAGCTGGGTGGTGGCCATCTGCGCCTTCCTGGTGGCAGGCTTTGCGATTGCCATCCTGTTGATCCTGCGTGGCACTGAAAATAGTTTACATCTGGCTATTGATAGGCTTGGAGCCGATATTATTGTCGTTCCAGAGGGAACGACCACTAAAGTTGAGACCGCCCTCTTGATGGGCAATCCCACCCAAGTCTGGATGCCCCAAAGCAATTTGGAGAAGATTGCGGCTATCCAGGGTGTGGTTGCAGCTTCACCTCAGCTGTATCTCTCGACCCTCAACAACGCCTCATGCTGCACGGTAGCATCCATGTTTCTGGTGGCTTACGATCCGGAAACAGATTTCACCATTGAGCCTTGGTTGAACCGCACTATCGGTCGAGGATTAAACCTGGGTGAAGCCGTGGGTGGAACTTATGTCTTTGTGCCAGAGGGTGAGCAGAATATCAAAATCTATGGATACTTTGTCACCCTCAAAGCGAATATTGAGCCGACTGGTACCGGGTTGGACCAAAGCATGTTCATAACCTTTGATACAGCCCGTGATGTCGCCCGCCTCTCAACCAAGTTGGCGGAAAAACCCCTGATCATTCCAGAAAATAGTATCTCAGCAGTATTGGTGCGGCTGGAGCCTGGCGCCGACCCAATGACCGTTTCTGCAGATATCATACGGCAGGTGCCTGGAGTGACTCCCATCACCAGCCCAAATATGTTCCAGGCGTACCGCCAACAGATGAACGGTCTGTTAGCCAGTGTTCTTATGGTATTGGGGATTACCTTGATTTTGTCAGGTTTGTTGATTGGATTGGTCTTTTCAATGGCAGCCAACGAACGGCGACGCGAGCTGGGCGTGCTTCGGGCAATGGGTGCGACGCGTAATTTTGTGCTGCGCTCCTTGTTGTTAGAGGCCAGTTTGCTGGCTTTGGAAGGTGGTTTGGCAGGAATTTCATTTGCTGTCCTGGTGATTTTCCTCTTCCGGGACCTGATCATGCGTTCCTTCGGTTTTCCATTCCTGCTGCCCAACCCAGGGTTATTATTGGTCGAGATATTGGTCGGTCTGGCATTGGCATTGGCGAGTGTCATTATAGCGGCGATGGTCCCAGCTTACCGGATAAGCCATCTGGAGCCGGCTCTGGCGATGCGCGAGTAAATTCAATGATCCAATTGGAAAAAGTAAGCAAAACATATTGGATGAGCAAGGAAAACGCCATCCATGCGGTATTGGAGACAAGCCTCGTAATAAAAAAAGGCGAATTTCTCATCATTACGGGTCGTTCTGGGTCTGGCAAAACAACCTTACTTAACCTGATCGCCGGGTTAACCCGCCCCAGCTCTGGACGGATTTTCTTGGATGGACAAGACCTGTGGAGTCTTACCGATCTACAGCAGTCGCTGATGCGCAATCGCAAAATCGGCTTCATCTTTCAATTCCCCAGCCTTCTACCTTCTTTGACTGCTCTAGAGAACGTGGTGCTGCCAACCATCTTCAACACCGACCACGCGAAAGGAACCGGGACTCCTCGTGCGGTTGAGCTGATGGAAACCGTAGGGTTGAAAGATAAGCTAAATGCTTACTCTCGCCAGCTTTCTGCAGGGCAGCAACAACGAGTGGTGGTAGCTCGAGCATTATTGAACCAACCGGAGCTGTTATTGGCGGACGAGCCAACCAGTGATCTGGATGAGCAGACTGAGTTAGAGATTATGGATATGTTCCAGCAGATTCACCGCGCCTCAGGAATTACGATTGTCTTGGTAACTCATTCCACACAGTTGGTACGATACGGTACTATGTCGATCCATATGGCAGGGGGAGTAATTGAAAAGACGGAAAATCATCAGCCGGTTTAAGAGAACTTGAAGGAGTGAGCAGTTGGTATAAGGAGGGCTGTTTGTCTTTGGGTTTCTTGTACTACTGAGAAAGGAAAAAATGTCGCGCCATATAACACGGGATACAGACGGCTCGATAGCCAGCCCATCGCTCCCCAGGTGTCCAGGCGCTGCCCTATAGTGTCACCGACACCGAGCGGAGCGAGCGAAGCATATTCAATTGTTGATCACCCCTCCATGTTCACTATCAGTCTATTCTCACCCAGTTCATAACTAGCTTTCAACCTAACAGGGGAATAGGCGTTGAAAACCAATTTACAAGAATTGTCTTGTAAATGAGGAGTACAGCTGCTTCCCCCATGATCATACTGATCCTAAGATCGCTTAGCCGTCCTTGTGCTCTCCGAAAAAGCACAGGAACAGTTTCAATTGCCCATGTGAAAGACTAGAAAAAGAAAAATAATCCATTAATCAGTGGGGAAAAGCGCAAAATTACCGTATTTATTAATCTTTAACAGACTGTTAAGAGGATGGGTATATGCTATTGTGAATCAAGCGAGCCTTCTAAATCGAAGGCGAATTTATGCTGTATAAAAACGACATATCTTCACCAACCCTAGCAGTCAAAAAGCCGGCTGGCGGGGAATTTTCTTGTAAGGGAAAACCGCACGCTGAGCAATGGATTTTTCCGTTGAGCTTGATGAAAATTGTGGTGTATGGATATACCTCTAACCGCCGTAAACTTAAATTAAATGCATGGAGGATAAATGGCTTTCTCAGATGAAACAATTATTCAAGCATGGTCGAGGGCAGGAACTCGATGTGAGTGTAGAAGGATTACACATGATCATTTATTCTATAGATGCCCGAAGCAATTATATATTGAGAATCGTGGCGTGGAAGGTTCTGGAGCTTGGGAAGCCCATCACACGAATGGCACGGGTGGTGATAGCCTTTCTAATTGTGAGATATTATGTTGGTCTTGTTACAAGAAGACGCAAAGTTTAGGTGGCTAATTGGCGATAAAGCCCATAATGCCCATGCCTATATCATGAATCAGGTCCTGAGCTAGGCACATCCGCAGCTGCAGGGATGAATCTTAAAAACAGTTATGAAGGGAGTCACATAATGCCAAAGGATAAAACACAAACCAAATATCGCGACGCGGGCACCGGACAATATATTACCAAAGAGTATGCCAAAAACCATCCGAAAACCACTGTCAAAGAAACCAATAAAGTTGTAACTCAAAAGAACCCGACTTCTAAAAAGAAATAAAAGTTACTAGGCGCTTACAATCTAATTATATTTTAAAACACTCAGCCATCTTGCCGTAAGATGGAAGTGTGGATGGTGCATCTTTATAGACCCCCTGCCGGGGCATCTGACACAATGTGAATGGCATTTATTTTAGAGCTGGGAGAGATCAGCAGGATTTCATTAGCAAGAAGCGAATAAAAAAGCAAAATCGAGGGTAAAAAAGCTCAAAATGGGCACTTTTTTAATCTTTAACAGACTGTTTAGAGGACAAATAGGTGCTAATATGACACTAAGATGGCTTTTTAGCTGAGCCAATAAGTCTGATGATAGGCAGTTGCACCCATTCTTTCACGTACGTTAGCAGGGGAACAGGGGCTCGCGGGGACGTGGGATTGAAGGTGGTCCGGGTGTAGACACCGACTCTATACGCATCACCCGGCGGGGCTGGTTTTACCAGCCCCGTTTTATTTTCCCCACAAGTATTTTCTTTGTTTGGGCGGACAATGTCCGATTTACTCTTCTACCGGATTGCTGACCGCAGTTCTTTTATTAGAATTCTTAAAATTTTCCCGCTTTTCGATAAATCCCTTGTGGAACAGAACGTTTGTGCTATAATCAAGGAGCGGTCCCTGGCAAGCGTAGCGGAGCAAGCGGCTTTGCGACCCTGGGCAGACGTTCTTTGTCTGTCGCAACCTCACGAACGTTCCCTGGCAAGCACGGCGGCTATGTGAGCGAGACAAGGAGCAATCCCTGGCAAGCGTCGCGAAGCAACGAGGGCGTTTTTTGCCTGAAGCATCGCGAGGGTTCTTCATGAGCGAGGGCGACTTCGTGAGCGAAAGAAAAACACTCTTTGATAGTCGAGGCAATTTTAATTAATCTAAGGTTACTGTAGGTTATGAATTGAATGGTATTGAATTATTTTGGAACAATCTTCCGCTATCCTATACCAGATGATCTTCTCGGTATCCGCTAATCCGCTATGGTTCCGTTTTCCGGCCTATCCTCTTTCCACCTCCTCACCTCCATGCCTCCTTCCTTCCACCCTCACCTCACCCACAACGCCTCCCTATCCTAAAATACCATTCGTT
>JBAPSY010000135.1:0-6385 GCA_049281855.1 Anaerolineales bacterium | reverse complement strand
GTGGATGACACTGGGATAATGATTGTCAATTGGGAAGCTGGAGCGTTATCCTATATTGAATCGGGTTGGTGGCAGCCTCACACCGACGGTCCCGAGGCAGCCACCCAGCTTTATGGTACCACCGGGTTTGGTCAGCTTTATCCAACCTACATCCTTGACCAATCCGGAAAACTGGATCCTGGGTTTATCTACCCGCGCATGAACCATGCCCCACAAAGCCTCTATAACGATCAAATGGCATATTTTTCCCAATGTATTCAAGAACATCGTTCTCCAAATCCAGGTGGTACCGAAGGATGGACCAATATGAAAATCATTGATGCAGCCTATAAAAGCGCTAGAACCGGCAAAGCAATCAAGGTTGAGTGAGAAATGGCTAATTATTTTCTTGGTGTCGATATCGGTGGAACAAAATCTCATGCCTTGATTGCTGATGGCGATGGAAATGCAGTCGGCTTTGGTACGTACGGTCCTGGTAACCATGAAGATGTTGGATATGAGGGTCTCCGTATCGCCCTGCAAACCGTAACCGATAAGGCAGTCCTTATGGCTGGGATTACGAAGGAACAGATCTCCGCTGGTGGTTTTGGTGTCGCTGGATATGACTGGCCAAAAGAACGCCAACCTACTTTGGATGCAATTCAATCTATTGGTTTATCCGCTCCCGTGGAAGCTGTCAATGACACCATTATCGGGTTATTGGCTGGTTCAACTCAGGGGTGGGGAGTGGCAGTTGTAGCTGGAACGGGTACCAATTGCTGGGGATGGGACAAAAATCATAATGTCGGTCGTGTTACAGGGGTTGGGTATGGTGAGCATGGTGGAGCAGGCAGCCTAATCGATCGTGCGTTATCAGCCATTGCCTATGAATGGACCAAACGTGGTCCAAAAACCCAGCTCACCTTAGAATTTCTAAGAATCACTGGCGCAAATGATATCCCCTCATTAATAGAGGGAATTGAATTGGGAGAATATTACCTTGGATCTGATTTTGCCCCTGTAGTGTATCAGACTGCTTCGCAAGGTGATCCTGTGGCACTCTCGATCATTCAGTGGGCTGGAAGCGAGCTGGGGCACACTACCGTCGCGGTCATTCGTCAGCTGGGTATTGCGCGTGAGGAGTTTGAAGTCGTGCTTGTGGGTAGTCTGTTTGAGATGAGAGATATGATAACCGGACCCATGCGACAGGTGATTAATGCCGAAGCCCCAAAAGCTCGACTGAAACGTTTATCTTGTCCACCCGTAGTGGGGGGTGTCCTCCTTGCAATGGAGCAAGCAGGAATAAATCCCTCACCACTCCGTGACCATTTGATTAAATCAACCTGCAAATTATTGGATGAAAAGGTAATACCTGCAGCGAATCCCATCCCTGTAGTTAAATTCCCAGATACATCAACCTCCTGAGGATCAACCAGTTTAATATGACATACAGGAAGTGCAATCATAGAATATCATCCTGGTATTACGGGTAATTTATCCACCCGTAGGCTCACTTTTCAACTTTAAGTACTGGTTAGCCTTGCCTTTATAGGAGATCGATTTTCAATATAAACAGTTCACTTTTGAACTTTAAATGACACTAAATCTTCCATCGTTGACAATTTCAATTAACGATGATAGAGTTACCGTGAAAATATAAATGCTTGTGCATTTTTAAGTAGGAGTTGATGACAACACTAATTATCGGTTGTCTCTATTTCTTATTGCATTGTAGGTTGCCAGACAGGCTAGTGATAGCGTGTTCTGTGCAACCTTTTTTTGTCGCTGTTTGAAGAAACGAAAGGAGGTTCCCATCGAGAAAAATACACAATATGCGTAGACCTTCTGTTTTATGCATCCAAATTTATGTTCATTATGAGGAGAAAATATGAGAAAGAAAATATCTGTGTTAATCGCTGTCGTGGCAATTCTCAGTATGGTGCTTTCCGCCTGTGGACCCACTCCGACACCAGAGAAAATCATTCAGACTGTAGAAGTCCAAGTGCCTGTAGTTGTCACTGAGACAGTACTGCAGACGCAACAGGTTCAAGTCGTTGTCACCGCGACTGCTGTACCTAAGGAGAAGAAGTTGGAAATCTTTCACTGGTGGACTGCTCCTGGTGAGCGCGAAGCCGCTGATGCCATGTTTGCAGCTCTTAAAGTTGCGTATCCAGATATCACGGTAGTCGAGAACCCTGTCCCTGGTGGTGGTGGTACTGAACACCGTGTGGTTCTTAAAGCTCGCATTACAGCTGGTATCCCACCGGATACTTTCCAGACATTGGGAGGCGCTGAGCTAAAGGACTATGTTGATAGCGGTGTTCTGCAACCCTTAGACGACTTCTACGCTTCCACTGGCTATGCGGATAAGATCCCCAAGCCTCTACTCAACGCCGTAACGATCAATGGGCATCCCTATTCCGTTCCGTTGAATATGCACCTCGAGAACATCTTATACTATAACAAGAAGTTGTTCGACGAGCTGAAGCTCGCTGCTCCAACCGGCTATGATGATTTTGTCGCAGCCTGCGAGGCTATCAAGACTGCCAAGCCCGACATGGTCTGCCTCGCGGTAGGCTCAAAGGACAACTGGTCTGATGTCTTCGTGCTCGATACGATCATGATGGAATTGGGTGGTCCTGAGTACTACGTCAAGTTCTTTAAGGGCGAAATTGACGTTGCCAATGATCCCATATTCAAACAGTCGTTGGAGAAATTCGCAGCTTTGCAGCAATACTCAAACATGAGCGATCACTCCAGCCTGACTTGGGACCAGGCAGTCAGCGCAGTCGGCTCTGGACAGGCAGCCATGACTATCATGGGTACCTGGGCTATTGGCGCTTTTATCAAGGGTTCCAACTGGCAACCAGGGGTTGACTTCGGTGCAGTGAACTATCCCACAAAGCCTGAGCGCATCCTACTCTTCCACCCCGATACCTATGGGTGCACTGTTGGCGCTCCCGATCCCCAAGAGTGCCAGGACTGGTTGAATGTTGTGGCTTCACCCGAACTGCAGATCCCGACCGATGTCACCCAAGGCGGTATGTTCGCCCGCACCGATATCGATCCAATGGAATTCCCAGATCCTATCCGCCAGGAAATGCAGCAATATGTAAGCGCGAATCCTGACAAGCTGATCCTCGATCAGCATGGCACTATCCTACCCAATGCAGCTCAGGTGGAGTACCGGGTGATCATCTCGAGCTTCTTTGCCTCGTCGAAACCAGATGTCGAAGGAACCATAAAGGCAACAGCCGACATGATGACAACCTTCAATGTTAAAGAAGGCGCAGCCTGGTATCAATGGCCGTAAAAAACCTGTAAAACTGTCTTCCCTAATAGTAAGGGCTCCCTGTGTAAGTTTACAGGATTCTAATCATCAGGTAGGGACGCATAATCACCATGTGTCCCTACCTGAATGCAATCGACGAAGGGGATTTTATTTCTGTTGGCAATCATCTATCATAGGCGAACAACATGATCGCGACTAAGACGCATCTAGCCCAAAAGCATCGAAGGAAAAAGGCGGGTATAACAGAATTCCTGATATTTACATTGCCACTTCTAATATTCCTGCTCATCTTGTATGGGACCTTGATTTGGAACTTTTATGTTTCCACGGCAAACTGGATCAGCACAGCACCAGACTACACCTTTACTGGATTGAAATGGTATAAGTACCTGTTTGGCCAGAGTCGTTTTTTGGTTGATGTACAGAATAACCTGAAATGGTTAATCCTGGGAGTACTCCCCACCACGATGGCAGCAATTTTCCTGGCTTATCTTTTAGAGCTGGCACCCTTCCCTGGGATAGAAGCATATGTTAGAACACTAATTCTCTACCCGGTGGCCATGTCCTTCGTGGTGACTGGGACCGTCTGGTCGTGGATGTATCAGCCGGATAAGGGAGTTTTCAATACTATACTCGGTTCACTGGGTATCCATTCTCCATTCAGGTATACAAATGATCCCGCTACAGCTACCTATTGGTTGATTCTGATTTTTGTATGGCAGTATTTGGGCTTCTCCGTCATTATTATTCAATCGTCATTCCGTACAACTGAACTACAGGAAATGGTTGAAGCCGCCACAGTGGATGGGGCTTCCAAACTCAGAACCCTTTTCTCAGTAATAATCCCCAATATCCGTTCGGGAATCCTTGTATTGGTTTCGCTTTTATTGATTAACTCGTTAAAAGTATTTGACATTGTTTGGATCGTAACCAGGGGTGGTCCAGGCATTGCGACTGATGTACTAGCGACGAATATGATCGTCACTGCTTACGATCAACGCCTGGCATCAGCAGGTGCGGCAATTGGCGTGATCATCTTTCTGATAGCATTCATCCTCGTTATTCCATATACCATCTACGCCCTCAGGAAGTGGTTCGAATGAAAAGCAAAAGCACAACCTTAAAAATTATTGTATTCGTCGTTCTCGCTATGTTGACTTTTGCATATCTTTTACCGATCTACGTGATGGTCACCAATTCTCTGAAAACGCTGCCAGAAATCACACAACGTACCTATTTAGCATTCCCCAGCCAGCTCCAATTAAAGAATTATACGGATGCATTGTTCGGTAGCCGAGATTTTCTAATCCCGATGGCGCACCCCATCGTCAATTCAGCAATCATTACAGTCACTGTAACCTTCTTGGCTGCATTCTTCGGCGGTTTAGGTGGATACTATCTAAGCCGTACCAAGTCTACATTCGCAAGAGTAATCTTCGTTATGGTAGGCATTGCGCTTTATATGCCATATCAGGCCGTGATCATCCCTTTAACTACGATCACAGCCAAAACCGGACTGATCAACTCGCATTTTGGATTGATTCTCTGTTACTTGATCATTAACATTCCATTGGCTTCGGTGCTGATGGGAACCTTTTTCCTGGGCATCCCGCGAGAGTTGGAGGAAGCCGCAGAGGTGGACGGATCTTCCAAGCTTCAGATATTCTTCAAAATAATTGTACCAATCTCGTTACCAGCCTATGCCTCAGTGGCGATCATCATCTTTACCCAAGTGTGGAATGAGTTCTTTATCGCACTAACGCTGGTCACCCCAAAGACACAGACTGTCCAGGTGGCGATGGCTATGACCGAGGGAAGTACGATATCTCCATATAACTTACAAATGGCGGCCTCCCTGCTGACTGTTGCTGTACCCCTATTATTTTTCCTGTTTTTAGGGAGATACTTCATCCGCGGTGTTTTAGCCGGTGCACTCAAAGGTTAATCCTCAATCCTTCCGTTTTACAGTCAGAGGACCTATGCATAAGGGTTCTCTGATTTATTATGAACCTGATTTTGCCCCTGTAGTTTATCAGACTGCTTCCCAAGGAGATCCTGTATGTTTCCTGGCTGCGGTCTGCCACGACCATCGCAGGGCAAGGGATGGAATTCGATGCTATTGCCGCCGCATTTGTCGGTGGTGTCGCTGTGGCTGCCGGTGTCGGCAAGGTCACCGGGTCAATCCTGGGAGCCTTGGTTATGGCCTCGCTGACCAACGGCATGAACCTCCTGGGATGGGACATATCGATCCAGTATATCGTCAGAGCTCTTGTGCTTACTGGTGCGGTTATCTTTGATGTTCAAACCCGGAGGGGAGCAAAATAACCGTACCAAACTGCATCAGTATTTGTCGTTATCGCTATGAGACGATTATGTCATCCTGACGGTTTACCCTCTCTGAATGATAATAATGCTCCGTTTGCCTGATAGCAAGGGGAGCATTATTTATCCGCCTTGTAGCTTCTCCTGAATGCTTTTAATTTTGTCCTCCATGGTTTGATCTCGGTCGGTGCGTGTTCCCAGCTTGATCGTTGTGGTGATGCGTGGTGCACCCATTTTATGAACACGTTCATGACAGCGCTTGATTGCCGCAAACACTTCTTCCCATTCCCCCTCAATGTTTGTCCCATAAGCATGCAATTGTGTCTTCAAGCCAGCCTCGCTCAATATTTTTTCACATTCGGCGATGTATTTTGAAACAGATACCCCAACCCCAATGGGTACCAGACAAAAATCAACGATTACCTTCATCTTGTTACCTCTCGAATTTTACGTTTAGTTATTAACCAGATTGAGGGTCGATTCAACAATCCGCTCAACATTGGGCAGGGTTTGGTATTCCAGCTGTTGTGAGGAGGGGCGTGCTTTATATTATTTTATCGTAGGCGTGATAGAGCAAGCGAGCGACCCCACCAATTGATTCGGCTATTTTGCGGGATGCCAGGTTATCCTCATTTATAGTATATATAAATGCCTTTTTCAAGCCCAGCTCTTCATATCTGTTCAGGACAGCTAACTCAAGCACCGGTCCTATCCCCCTTCCACGGTATTCGGATCTGACTGCAACGAACAGGATCCCTGCGCTCTTATACCGCCCGCCTTGGAATAAGAATT
>JBAPSY010000134.1:0-7775 GCA_049281855.1 Anaerolineales bacterium | reverse complement strand
ACATAATTAGTCAATCGCTATCTCCTCAACACCAGCCGCCACGGGTGGTGTTCCACCGTTCTTTGGTAGCTTGAATTTGAACCATGCCGGGATGGCGCTGAATAGCGCTGCCAGACCCGTCACGTAGAAAGGCAGGCGTGGGCTGTAACGTTCCCATAATTGAGCTCCGACCCACGGTGCCGGTAGTGATACCAGCCCAAGGCTGGTACCAAACAAACCGAAGGCCGTACCGCGCAGCTTCTCTGGCACCGCTTTGCTGATCAGCGAGTTGTATGCCGGAGACATCATCCCTGTCCCCATTCCGAATAGTGCCCACACCAGCGCATAACCCCAAAAATCCCGTACCTGCATGAAGGTGAACATGGCGATGAACTCGATCATGAAACCTGCCACAATGCCTAGCCTTTCACCCTTTTTATCGGCCAACCAACCTGCTGGCATGGTGACCAGCATCATGCAGATACTAAACACAGAACCCAGCCAGCCGATCTGCTGGAAGCTCATACCACCGATTTGCTCCAGGTAGACCGGCATCAGGTTCCCAGAGAGTGAAAAAGCGATATCGCGTACTCCATCGGTAATGAGCACCCAGGTGATCACGCCCCCACTCAACAGCAACCCAACCATGGATCCCAGGTTGTTGCGCAGGTTCCCCAGCGTGAGCTTCCGCGGATTGGCTTCTTGCCCACGTGCCGCAGTGCGTGCCATACCCACCCGGATGAGCGTGCCACCGAAATAAAACACCCACGCCACTGCCAGCATAATGCGAAAACCGTACGCATCCGCCAGGAAACCTCCCAGAGGAGGTCCAACCACACCAACAATCATGAACAGCGTATCCGAGATGCCGAACACACGTGCCCGGTTCTTTTCACTCGACTGTTCAGCGATAAAGGCACTGAAGCTGGGTCCGATCAGTGAACGCGTGATCGCGCTGAAAAACATCCCACTCATCACCCACTGCCAGGTGGGTGCAAAGATGAAACCCACGTAAGTCAGGTTACCCGCCACACTTCCTAATGCGATGCTGCGTAACCTCCCCAGCGAATCGGAAACCCATCCTCCAAGGATTTGCACCACCAGGGGGATGATCTGAGAGATGGTGAAGAACAACCCGATCTGCACTACACTGGCATTCAGCTCCTTAAGGTAAAGGGGTAAAAGCATACCGTACATCTCGCCACCGATATTCGCCAGGATCATGGCGAGCATGAATAGCAGCAGCATTTTATTCATTAATGGCTCGGCTTTCACCTCGCCTTTTATGACGTCCATACCTATTTCCCTTTATTAATCTTCATCCCATCATCGATGGGATCGCCGATTCAGTTATTAACTGTGGCTTGATCGCCCGCGTGGCAATATACGCTGGCATATATTTTCCCAGAGGTGAATTCTGGTGGTCTTCGTACAACCCGGTTAGGCGGAAACCTGCCTCCAATTGCCCACCAATCTGTTCCTCGAGGGAGTGGCTGAATTCCAGCGGATACTCATCTCCGAACAGGCGCAATCGCTCTTCCTCGGTCAGCTGGGTTGGGTCGAACGGGAGTGGATATTTCACCTCAAACACACCCTTCTCAGCAAGGACGATATCAAAAACGTACATGGATGGATTCCCAAATCCCGCCATCAAAATACCTCCCTGTCGTAAGACACGATATGCCTCTCGCCAGACCGGTCGCACTTCCGGGCAAAAGACATTCGACACCGGATGGAACACCAAGTCAAAGCACTCATCCTCGAAGACGGATAGATCACGCATGTCGCCTTCGACGGCGATCAAAAACAACCCATCCCGCTTGGCCACCATCCGGTCTTGATCCAGCTGCCTGGGAGAATTATCAAAAACCGTGACGTTCGCCCCCGCCGCTGCAAAGATAGGACCTTGCTGCCCGCCCGCCGAAGCCAGGCACAAGATGTCCACACCTTGAAAGTCCTGGGGGAACCAGGACCGCGGCACAAATTTTTGCTCGGTGAGCAACACCGACCACTCCCCCTTTCGCGCCGCCGCGATCCTCTCCGGGCTGGAGGGTATCGTCCAAGGATTACCTTGTTCCACCTGCAGGTTCCATTTTTCTCGATTGTATGCCCGTACATCCATCTCACACATCCTTCTCATAGGTTCCCAGCTTGTTTACTACCCGGAAACCGATCGATTCATACAGTTTTATCGCTGGCAAGTTATCCTCACCCGTGGAGACAATGGCTGACTTCATTCCACGCTCCTGCATTCGCCGTAGACCTTCCAGCATTACGGCTTTCCCCAGCCCTTTGCGCTGGAAGTTTGGGTGGGTGCCCACTGGCTCGAACAGCCCAACCTTATTGATCGGGTCAATCCACACGATACAGAATGCACCGATTTGCTCATCAGGTGCCACTGCCACGATATCCAGCTCATTGCTATATACCGGTGAGCGCATTAACTTGGTAAATCGCTCCAGGTAGTGCTCAAATGGCGCACTTGAGGCAAATGCCCCATACTGGGCTCTCGCCCGGGCAGCCACTTCAGGCTCTCCCATACACCCACGCACAACAAATCCCTCCGTTAGATGAGCTGGGGGAATCGTATTGTCTAGGATTCGGGTCAGATGCACGTAACCCCTTGCAAGCCGGTACCCCTGTTCGTTAAAGTGACGCACCAGCACCTCATCATCATGCAAGACCCACAACACATAAACGGTCTTCTTGCCCTGCTCACGGGTAATCCGTATCGCCTGCTCCTCAGCCCACAGGTACATCTCCCTGGCGATTAAGCTACCCCTGAGTTCTGGTTGAAAGTACACGTCGATTCCCACCCAATCCGGTGAGATCAATGCCCAACCCAGCAGCCGTCCAGGCAGTTCAGGGTCATCCCACAGGTGGACGTGATCCCAGAAATCCCCTTCCAGGGGTGGGTAGTACAGCCACCAGGTCAAGTCTCCCATGTGAACGTAATAAGTCCCATTGTCAGCTTTGCGCCCCTGCACCAGCAGGTTACGCATGGATTCAAGGTCACGCTGGTCTAGGTAAGGTCTTGGCTCGTTCATGCTTTTTCCACCAGTTTTTCCCATTCGTGGGTCAATTTTTCCAGCTCTGCCTGAGCTTTGGCGTACTTCCAGCTCAGATCATTGATCATTTCAAATCCTTTCG
Organism: Anaerolineales bacterium; assembly: GCA_049281855.1. Taxonomy (GTDB): domain Bacteria; phylum Chloroflexota; class Anaerolineae; order Anaerolineales; family UBA4823; genus FEB-25. Next base: position 4,646 of record JBAPSY010000134.1, on the reverse strand, counting down.
ACCCACTGGCATGGTGCAGCTCCTGCGAGATGCGCTGCACAGCCTGCTCCTGCTCGCGGATACGTTGCTCCAGTTTTTCCAATGCTTGCTGGAGCCGGCGCGTTCCCTGACTGTTATCGCGTACCAGGGGCTTGGCAGGCAAAAGCATACGCTGTGCTTGTGAGGGGGTACCAGACCGCTGTAGAACGAACTGACGGTAAGTCCCATTGAACACGTTCAACCTCCCCTCACGGAGCTCCCATATCTGGCTTGCTAGCTGGTCGATCAGGTAGCGGTCATGCGAAACCAGCAGGATGGTGCCCCGGTAATCTTGCAGAACCTGCTGCAGAATCTCCCGCGCCGGCAGGTCAAGGTGGTTGGTGGGTTCGTCCAGCAGCAGGAAATTCGCCCCGCAAAGTGCCAGGATGGCCAACGCCAATCTCCCGCGCTCGCCTCCACTCAGCGCACTGACCGGCTTGAAGACATCATCGCCGCGGAACAGGTACTGTGCCAGGTGACTGCGTGCATGTCCGGCGTCCATCTCGCGTGAGCGGAGCAGCTCATCCAGTACCGAATTTTCCCCGATCAGGTCATCATGCGCCTGGGCAAAGTAGCCAATTTCCAGGCTGGCCCCCAGACGCGTCTCACCCACCAGAGGTTCCACCTGCCCAAGCATGGTTTTGAGGAACGTCGTCTTGCCGCTCCCGTTTGGTCCGATCAACGCAGCACACTCAGCGCGCCTGAGCTCCAGGTGTTGTACCTGGAACAGCCGCTGCCCCGGGTACCCGATCACGGCATTTTCAGCTCGCAAGATGATATTACTGCTATCCGTAGACGGCACAAGCCTTGGTCGGATCATCGGTGGGCGGCCTGGCATTTCCAGAGCATTAACCTTGCGGATGGCCTCAATCACATCCAGTGGCTTATCCGCCCGCAGGTCAAGCTCGTGCCAGTTCCTTCCACTGCGCAGCACCATGATGCCATGTGCATCCACAGCAGCCAGCTCACGTGTCACCTTACGCAGCGTACCGAGCGCTCGTGCATGTGTGCTGGCCCGCACCCAATTACGTTGAACGAAGTCCATCTCTTTCTGCAGGCGCTCCTTCTCTTCCTCAAACACCCGCTCAGCATATTCCCAGCGCACATCCCGCTGGAGCAGGTAATTGCTGTAATTACCGGTATATAACTCAATCCCCGCATGGCTCATTTCCCAGATCGTACTCACCGTGTTATCCAGGAAGTACCGGTCGTGGCTTGCCACGAGAACTGCCCCCTCCCATTCATTCAAGGTATGCTCAAGCCATTCGATGGCTTCGGCATCCAAATGGTTGGTGGGTTCGTCCAGCATCAGCAGGGCGGGGTTTTCAAGTAACAGGCGAGCCAGTAAGAGGCGCGTCTTTTGACCCCCACTCAGGTGGCTGAGTGGCATTTCCCAAGTTTGCTTACCCAATCCCAATCCCTGCAGGGTTTGCTGGATGCGCAGGTCATAGTCGTAACCGCCGGCATGCTCAAAAGCTGCCTGCAGGTCACCGTAAGTGGTAAGCACCTCTTCAGTGTAACAACCACCCGCCATATCCGCCTCCAGCTTGTGCAGAGCTGCCTGTTGCTCCTGTAAACCGGTGAAGACGGTTAGCATCTCGGCATATACCGTGTTTTCATCCCTGGCAAGCGCCGCGGAGCAAGCAGCCCGCGTAAAAGCACCTGTACCCGAGGTTTTTCCGAGGGTATCGCTGGCCTCCTGGCGCAGGTATCCCAGCCGCTTGCCTCGGGCAATGTGAATCCAGCCCGAGGTGGGCTGGTTCAAACCCGCCAGGATCATCATCAGCGAAGTTTTGCCGATTCCGTTTGGTCCGATCAAACCGATCTTGCTGTCATTGGCGATCGTCACCGATATCCCGCGGAACAGGTCAAACGCCCCGAAGGATAATCCTAGATTTTTCGCCGATAATATAGACATTCTTCCCTCATCCCTGTTCGTAGGGGTGAAGCAATAGCTTTAGCTAATGCTTCACCCCCAATATTCCATCATCCATTGCGATGAAGCTTGCCGGTACGCTTGGCATAGCGTTCTGCCAGACCGAACACCCACAGTCCCACCGGTATGGCCACCACACCCATCAGCAGCGTTGGCCAGATGTACTGCCAGAGCTGCAGGGTTGGTGTGCCTTCCAGTAGCGCTCGGCGGGTGCCATCCAGCACATAAGTCGCCGGGCTGTAAACTGCCAGCTTCTGTAGGAAAATCGGCAGCACATCCACCGGATAATACACGCCTGAAACAAGCAGCAGGATGGCAATGATGACATGCGTCATCTGAGTGCCGCGCTCAGGGAAGAGCAGGGGCAGCACCGAACCCATCACGCCTACACCAATGAATGAGAGACTCCCCGCCAGCATCATCACAAAGCCACCCATCAGGTTGGCTTGGCTCAGATCGATGTGGAAGATTGCCACAGTCACGACCAGGATGATCCCGGTTGAGATCATGCTGTAGATGACTGCCCACAACGTCTGACCGGCCATATGGGTGATGCGCCGGATGGGTGCCATCAAAGTGTATTCGATTGTGCCTTCCCAGCGTTCCATGCCAATCACATCCGTGATCCAATAGAAGATCAGCGACAGGTAGCGCCACACCAGTGTGCCCACCACCAGGTAAAGCACCAGGTAGCGCCCGTTCGCCTCAGAAGCTCCACCGATCTTTTCCATGCCCAAACCAATAAAGCTCACCGAAAGGCTGTTGGCGATGGAATACGCCAGCCACACCAATTCCCATGACCAGTAGCGCTTCACCAGATTGGCGTTGCGTTCCATAAAGGCATAAGTTGCCCTGAATTCATTAATCAAAGTAGTCATTTCAATTACTCCAAAAATATTAACCCGTGTCCTTTGTGAGCCATTCCTCTCGCAGGATACCCTCCGCTGGGTCACCGATCGCCAGCTTCAAGCTGCCGATGCCGTGCGTCCATTCGATCCCTTCGATACGCACAAACCCCACGAGCCTGCCATCTTCCTTTCCCCGGATGGTGAAGTGGAACAACCTTTTGGATTCCTCCACTTCCTTCTCGATCGCCTCATACTTTTTCTTGACCTGGGCAACGGATAAAGGCATAGCAGGCTGTCGCCAAAGGGCTCGCAGCAACGTGAGGTCATGCGTCCAGCGCGACTCCACCTCCGGGTCCTTCTCGTGATCGATGGGCGCCAGGCGGATCAATTTGCCTTCAAAGAGCTGTCTGTCAATACTCATGGTTCAATCCTTTCGTTGTGGTTGAGGCGAAGCAACGAGGGCGGTTTGTGCCCGATACCTCGCGAGCGTTCTCAGCGAGCGAGGTCTCAAAGGCATTCCTACCCAACACTACTCCTCTTCCGATACCAGCTTGTTCCCAGTCAGCTCCAGGAACACCTCTTCCAATGTGGGCTCATGCCCGTTGCGGGGGATAAGCGTCTTCAACGCCTCCGGGGTATCCAGAGCCACGATCTTGCCATTGTCCACGATGGCAATGCGGTGACATAACGCTTCCGCTTCACCCATGTCATGCGTGGTCAGCAGGATGGTGGTACCGTTCTGCTCGTTCAGCTCACGCACCACTGCCTGCACCTCATGCTTGGAGCGCGGATCTAACCCGGTGGTGGGCTCATCCAGAAGCAGAAGCCGTGGCTTGGAGAGTAGGGCACGTGCAATCGCCACTTTTTGCTGCATGCCGCGCGACATCTCTTCCATCGGCTGCTGGATAGTATTCTTTTCCAGACCCAGCCGGGTGAGGATCTCCACCACCTTACGCCGGGTCTCCTTGCCTTCCATCCCATACAGGCGCGCCCCATACAGCAGGTTCTCCATCGGTGAGAGCTTCTTGAAGAAACTGGCCTCCACTGAAACACGGTTGATCAGCCGCTGGACCTCCATCGACTGGCTGACCACATCATGCCCGAAGACCGTAATTGAGCCTGCGTCAGGCAGCAGCAGCGTGGCAATCAGGCGGATGAGCGTGGATTTGCCCGAGCCGTTGGGTCCCAGCACGCCAAAGATCTCAGCTTCGCGCACCGAGAACGAGACGTGATCAACCGCCACCTTTACAACCTTGCCGTTTCCAGTGGGGTTGCCCCTCCCCTTCCACAGCGAGTGGGAGGCTCTGCCGAAATTTTTATAAGCATCCTTTACCTGTATCGCCTCAAACATTTCAAACTCCTTTCACGATGTCATTGCGGAATCCCCTCTTTTTTTGGGGGGAAGCCAGCGTACGTTGCGAGCGAAGCAACAAGGGCGGTTTATGCCCGAAGCCTCGCGAGGTTCTCTGCGAGCGAGGTCGCCTGAAAATTCTTAACCGAGCCATCCTTCACTCTCCCACCACCACAAACTAAACCGGTCACGGGGACGAACTCCCGTGACCGGTAAGGTGCAATACACCTATAATAAAACAAAACGACCACGGGGGTTGGAGCACACCGTGGTCGTTAGAAATCAATGCGTATAACCTAACGAGCGATAGGCGCGCTCCGCGAAGGCACAACAGGCCCGCTGCCAGCGGCGACTGTGTGGACTTCATAAATTCGCTTGATGAGATCGCTCATCGACTGCGCCTTTCCTTTCCTTAGAGAATGATTAACAACTTTTCGAGTTTACCATTATTTTCTCGAGTTCGTCAAGGGGGAATTTTTCCCGCAGCACTGAG
>JBAPSY010000133.1:0-4237 GCA_049281855.1 Anaerolineales bacterium | reverse complement strand
GTATCACCGCATGCCGGACAGGTGTAGACTTGTCCGCCCAGGGCCTCAGTCCGGCACTGTTCGATGGCGCGCATCGCCTGGCGGTGGCTGGGAAGGATTTGATCGGCGTACTTTTGGCGATAGGCAGGGCCGTACTGGCGGAAGATGTCTGCCAGCTCTAATCCCACAACCCCGCCAATACCTTGTTGATAGTGCGAGCAGCCAAATCATTGCTGGGTTGGGTCAGGTGGGTGTAGATGGCAGTGGTGGCGGGGGAAGCGTGCCCCAGGTAAGCCTGGATGAGGCGCAAATGGACGCCAGCTTCGAGCAGGTGGGTGGCCCAGGAATGGCGCAAGGTATGGACAGTGGCCGGTTTGGGGATGCCGCTTTCCCGGAGTGCAGCCTGGAAAGCGCGCTGCACTGGGCTGGCATCTATAGGCTTATTTCCGGATTGAACCGGAGATGGGAAGAGCCAGACTGGATTGCGATGGGTAACCCAATACTGGCGCAGCAGCTCCAGGATGGGCTGGGGGAGTGGCACATAGCGGTCTTTGCCCCCTTTCCCATGACACACGTGCAGCAAGTGACGGTCACTGTCAATGTGGGGCACCTGCAGATGCAACCCTTCCTGCAAGCGAAGCCCACAAGCATAGATCGTGCTGAGACAAGCCCGATAATGCGCCCGGCGCACCAACCCCAGGATACAGCGTACTTCGGCCACGCTGAGCACGACCGGCAGTTTCTTCTCCTTGGGCGGTCGAACCAGCTCGAAGGTTTTCCATTCTTTCCCCAGAGTGTGCTGGAAAAAGAATTTGATCCCGCACAGGGCGATGGTGCAGGTGCTGCGGGAAGCATGTTTGTCGTTGCTGAGATAGAGAAAATATTGTCGCAGCTCTTCTTCGTTGATCTGGTCGGGGGATTTCTGGTAGTGCCTAGCCAGCTGGCTTACAACCAGCAGGTAGGATTCCTGAGTCCTGGCAGCCAGGCCGTTCAACTGCATGTCCTCGATCATCTTTTGCCTGAGAGGTGTTGACATAAGTTATATCTCCTGTGAGTGGAATGGAATTTCACAGGAAATATAGCCTGGATCTTGGCGGTGTGTGAGGTTTTGGAAGAGTCTGGGAAAAGAAAAGAGCGCTGGCTTTACCTGCGCGCAGCGCTTAGTTCAACTATTAATTATACGGACTCTTGTTATACTGCAAATTTACAGTATAGAATAGCGATTTCGTTATAATATACTGCATAACAACCTGATAAATACGTTGATTTTGTCTGATCTGTACTTATCAACACAGATATTATACAAGTGCCTAACAAAACTTATTAAATGAGATACCAGGTTAGAATCTGATATTCGGATAAAAAGATTGACGTCAATAATTGGCTAGCTATAGCTCGTAGTGGAGTATGGTTGCAAGTAAAATCGAACTTCCCATAATGGGAAAATCGTAAAATAAGTTGAGAGTGTAGCAAAATCATAATAATACCCACAGCCCTCCCTTATATCCATCCTCTTTAGAGTGGCTGTGGGTAACACCGCAGTACTATTCAAAATGTTGGTTCACATAGAACGTATTTTTATTTATATACTCTATTAAATCCTCAGGCCGTACCCGCCGCGCTTTTCCGATCCTGACCGTAGGGATTTCTCCTCTTTGCATCAGAGTATATGCCATTGCGCGGCTGATCTTCAATATTTCAGCTTCCTCTGGTGCTTTTAGAAGTGTGTTTATTCTCAAAACATTATCTTGAAACTCCTTATCCTTGTACATATTTATCTCCTTTTTAATTTATTTGGTTTGGTCGAGATGTTATTTTTAGATTTAAATATTGGTTCATACCTGCACCAGAACGGAGAGGACGATCCGTCGCTCCTTGACCGACAAGATGGAATTCATCCCGATGGATAAGTATATGGATCAATGTAATCCATCACTCACTTCTGGGATGGATTTTTACCTAAAGACAGGGCCGGATCTGCAATTCCTTCTTCATGCCGTGTGCCCCGTGTGCAACCAGCGGTGCTCGACATGGTTAAAAATCAACCTTTTGACGGTTTTACCCCCATTTTTCCGGATTTATTGGGGGTGAAAACACCATAAGTAGGCATTGGAAGTAGCGGATTACCCCTCGCGCTTCTATCGCACTGAAAAAGCCGCAGGTTCGAATCCTGCCAGGTCCACTCGCAAACCCCCAGATGTGGGGATTTTCCTTGTTTATGCCTATATATAGGGGTATCGACTTGTGGAATGAATTGGGAGGGTTAAATCTGCTGCAAACACTTGCAACCAAGTTTGCGAGCTAACTTACTTTTTGATCAATCTACATAGCAACTGGCATAACCAATGCATCAATTAATTCTGCAACTTCACTTTCACTTTTTAGGTTAGAACAAGAATATCATTCCAGTGATTTCATTGCAATATATCAATTAGAACAGGTATTAATCGAATAAACTATTCAAATTAATAGGTTTTCAAGATTTAGGTATACTTTATTAATATGGACACTTTGATCGTCGATTAATGAAGACGGCCATTACAAACCAGATCATTTAAATATTTTATGTCATCATTCTTCAATTTTGAATATGGTTTAAAAGCATAATTAGTGATCCCTCCTGATTCAGTAATTCACCAGTTATAAAAAGCGCGGTTTGCGCTGTGCTAATAATAGTGAACTTGTCTGTAATCAGGGAACCTGGCTTCCGGTTGCAACGTCTTGTAAAAGGAGGGCTTTACTTATGAACTCAGATCGTAAGTCTTGGTTTACCATCAAGCGCCTTATCGCGCTGATTGTTATCATTCCCGCAGCCATATTGATCATCTTCAAAATTGTCCTACCTAACCTCCCTGGCAAAGGAGAGAACACACCCATGCCCTTAACCATTGTTACGGGGACTGCAGAACCCGGTGAAAGAAATGCATTAAATACCGGTGATGATTACAACGTTCAAGTTGGTCTCAGTGAGGGTCAAGCTCAATCTCAAACACCGGTACCCATGCCTGTCGCGACTTACGAACCGCTCACTCCGCAAGAGATCGAAGCGATCTTTGCGCGCCTTCCAGTACTTCCCGTCTTCCCTGACGAGCAAACCGAATTCAAATATCCGGTTGAATTACTGCCGCCTCCCCTTCCCGGGACAACCATCAAAGAGAAGTTCCCATTTTTCGAGTTAGCACCTACACCCGAGGTTGGTCCATCTGAACCACTGAAAGTGTTACGCTTTGCTCCAGAGGGAGAAATCCCAATCGCGCCGTTTGTCTCCGCCACCTTTAGTCAACCGATGGTGTCGCTTGGAACGCTGGGCGATCTGGCGTCCAAATCAGTTCCAGCCCAAATCGATCCACCGTTACCCGGCACCTGGCGCTGGCTAGGAACGAAGACTCTCACCTTTGAATATGACTCGGATCTAATCGACCGTCTACCCAAAGCGACGGCCTACACCGTCACCATTCCCGCTGGAACGAAATCCGTCACGGGCGGGGTGCTTGCGGAATCTGTTACGTGGACGTTTGGTACACCTCCGCCAAAAGTGGAAGCAATGTATCCGCAAAACATACCGCAGCCACTGGAACCCCTAATCTTCATAGCTTTTAACCAACGGATTGACCCTGGCGCAGTGTTGAAAACGATCGAGCTCTTTGCAGGCAATGATCAAGTTGAGTTAACCCTTGCCACTCAAGCTCTGATCGAAAAAGACAAACGGGTTAGTCAGTATGTCAAGGATGCACAAGACGGACGCTGGCTGGTTTTCAAAGCCACTCAACCTTTCCCCGCAGACACATCGATTTCGATCACAATCGGCCCGGGCACGCCTTCTGCTGAAGGCCCGCTCGTCACAACCTCCGCACAGTCTTTTGGATTCTCAACTTATGCGCCTTTGAAAATTGTGGATTATGGGTGTAACTGGGGTGGAAGCCCATGCCCTCCATTAACTCCATTCTATATCCGGTTCAATAATCCACTTGACACGACGGGTTTCACAGAGGAGATGTTGCACGTCACGCCAGAAATCCCGGGAATGGTTGTCAATATTTATGGCGATACGATCGGCATCAGCGGCGAGACCAAAGGTCAGACCACTTACACCGTTACCCTTTCAACCAAAATCAAAGATGTCTTCGACCAGACCTTGGAGAAGGATGAACAACTAACCTTCAAAGTCGGCAAAGCTGAACCACGCTTGTTCACCACGGATCAGGTTTTTGTCACACTTGACCCGGCAGTGAAAGAACCAGTATTTTCAGTATATGCC
>JBAPSY010000132.1:0-22524 GCA_049281855.1 Anaerolineales bacterium | reverse complement strand
TCGTTCCAACTGGTCTTGAAGGGATCCAAATCGGGGAGCGCCAAAAAATGCTAGGGATCAACGCATTGCCAGTCTATCCGGTAAAATTTGATAATGTGCGAATTCCTGTTGAAAATCGATTGGGGGGAGAGAATGGGCATGAATTCTCAACTATCCTAGCATCCTTATGGCTTGCAACAGCAGCAATGGCATTGGGTGTATCAAAAGCAGCCCTAGAATATGCAATTAATTACGCCAAGGACCGCGATGTATTCGGAGTGAAAGTAGCTCAAAAACAATCCATTGCATTCATGATGGCAGAAATGGCTACAGAAATCGAAGCGATTCGAGTGCTCACCTGGGAAGCAGCATGGATGTTGGATAAAGGTAAAGAGGAAGCTTATAAGGAAGCTTATCTTGCCTTTTCCGGAGCAGCTGATATGGCAATGATGGTAACCGACCGTGCAGTGCAGATATTGGGTGGTCATGGATATATTCGGGAACACCCGGTTGAAAAATGGATGCGCGAAGGTCGAAGTTTCGCCATGCTTTCTGGGATGGCAATAATATAAACCGACATCAAGCTGGCATGTGATTGTATTAGGAGATAAGAAAATGATCGAGTTTGAAGCACCTAAACCTATTAGTCAGCAAAGCTTTGTATTAAAGACTGTTGCAGAAAACATGATGCGCCCTGTTTCACGGTATTTCGATGAACATGAACACGAGATCCCATGGGACTATATTAATTTCATGCACATGGCAATGAAAGCAACTGGGGCTGGTTCGCTTGCACCAAGTGAACCAAAGAAAGATGCGGAAGGGAAGGAACGTCCCCGAATCGGGTACCAGATGCTTGCTTTTATGTTGGAGATGTTATCCTGGGGAGATGTTGGGATCTATCTTTGCACTCCAGGAGGTGGGCTAGGGGCAGCAGCTGTCGAAGCGAATGGTACCCAAGAACAAAAATTGAAGTTTCTGGAACGTTTCCGCGAAACGAAACCCGCTTTTGGTGCCATGGCAATGACTGAATCGCAAGCTGGATCGGATACATCTGCAATTCGGACAACCGCTGTTATTGATAAAGAAAATAACCAATGGGTTTTGAATGGCGAAAAGATATTTGTTACCGGAGGACAGAAATCCTTGGAAGAAGGCAATGGTTTAGTGGTGGTTTGGGCGACCATCGATCCGTCTGCAGGTAGGGCGGGAATGCGACCATTTGTGGTCGAAGCAGGTTCTCCTGGGGTAAAAGTCAGCAAGCTAGAGCATAAGATGGGAATTCGTGCCAGTGATACTGCTTCTTTGGTTCTCCAAGACTGTCGGGTACCATTCGAAAATATCTTGGGAAACCCAGAGGTTACCCAGGAGAAAACTACAACAGGGTTTAAAGGTGCCATGGCAACTTTTGATGCGACCAGACCGCTGATTGGAGCAACAGCAGTTGGGGTAGCTCGTGCGACGCTCGAGCTGCTTAAAGAATTACTAGCGCAACAAGGGATTGGCATCCGATACGGGCTTCCTAGACAAAAACTAAGCAGTATTGAGCGTGACATTATTGATATGGAAGTCATGCTACGTTCTGCCTGGTTATTGGTGATTAAAGCTGTGTGGATGGCGGACAATCGCAAATCAAACCCTCTGGAAGCTTCCATGTCTAAAGTTCGCGGCGGGGATGTAGTTACGAAAATCACTCAAAAAGCTGTTGAGATCATGGGTCCTTTGGGTTATAGTCGCGACCTGCTGCTCGAGAAATGGTTCCGTGACGCCAAAATTAGCGATATTTATGAAGGAACAGGCCAGATAAATCGCCTTATCGTGGCTAGAAATATATTGGGTTATAGCGGGCGAGACTTGCGGTAGGTTCTTAGCGACTATAGTACTGAGGTTACTAATCGCGATTAAATACGGATCTAATTATAAAACTTGTCGATATATTATTTATTTAACTGAGGAGGAACCATGAAGTACAAATTTCATCGAACCGTGGTAATCGGATCTGGAACGATGGGGGCGGCAGTCGCTGCTCATCTGGCAAATGCCGGTGTCCCTGTGACATTGCTGGACATCGTGCCTAATAAATTGCTACCTGAGGAAGAACAGAAAGGTTTAACCCTTCAAGATAAAGCTGTTCGCAACAGAATCGTTCAACAAGGTTTAGACCGCGCCATCAAGTCACGACCAGCATCATTTTTTACCTCAGAAACTCCCGCCTTGGTTTCAATTGGCAATCTGGAAGATGATCTCGAAGTCATAAAATCTGCTGATTGGGTGATTGAGGCAATCATTGAAAATTTAAAAATCAAGCGCGATCTAATGACTCGCATCGATGCCATCCGACCACCAAATACGATCATCAGTACTAACACGTCCGGAATCCCAATAACGTCTATCGCAGCAGGGTTATCCGATGGATTTCGCCAGCATTTTTTAGGAACACATTTCTTCAACCCACCTCGATATTTAAAGTTGCTCGAAGTAATCACGACCAAGGATACTCTATCAGAAGTAGTTGAGGCAATTAGCGAATTTGGAGAATACCGTTTGGGGAAAGGAATAGTTTTATGCAAAGATACCCCAAACTTTATCGCCAATCGTTTGGGATTTGGAGGAGGAGCCTTCGCTTTGGATTTCATTCTCGAAAATGGATATACCGTAGAGGAGGTTGATGCAATTACAGGACCTTCAATGGGTAGACCAAAGACAGCAACTTTCCGTTTAATTGATCTGGTAGGGATCGACGTGTGGGAACACGTTGGGAACAACCTTGCCCCAGCCATTCCAGACGATAAAAAGGCCTTGCAGTACTTGAATTCTGAGCGAGTCAATCATGTGATCCATACCATGGTGGAAAAAGGTTGGCTCGGTAACAAAGTGAAGCAAGGGTTTTATAAGGAAGTGCGTACCGCTGAAGGAAATCGCGAATTCTGGTCGCTAAATCTGAAAACATTGGATTATGAGGCTCCGGTGAAGGTACGATTTGAGTCTATCGGAAAAGTAAAGGATGTCGAGGATTTGGGCGAGAAACTCAAAATCCTTTTAGCATCCAATGACCGTGCGGGACTGCTGGTGAAAGCATTAACCTATCAAGGTTTAGCCTATGCATCTGAGCGCATCCCAGAGATCGCAGATACGCCCAAACCTCTGGATGATGCCATGAGGTGGGGGTTCGGTCATGATGCCGGTCCATTTGAAGTGTGGGATATGTTGGGGGTTGAGGAAACATCGTCAGTGATGGAGGCAGCAGGATTCCCTCCCGCAAAATGGGTTGAAACAATGCTTTCCTCTGGTCATCCAACTTTTTACCAATATGACGCAAATACTAAGATTGGGGTGTATAACCCTGTTCTAAGCAAATATGATCCAATTAAACGTCACGCATCGCTTATCATGCTAAAAGAGCAAAAGGTTATAAGCAAAAATCCTGGTGCTACAGTGTTTGACCTTGGAGATGGGGTAGCATGTGTCGAATTTCATACCAAAGTGAATTCACTGGATGAAGATATCTTCAATATGATATTGGAAGCACAGGATCGAACATTAACAGATTTTGAAGGCTTAGTCATTGGTAATGAAGCTGATAATTTCTGCGCAGGTGGTGCAAACATCATGATGGTCGTGATGGCTGCTCAGATGGGTCTCTGGGACCAACTGGAAACGAGCGTTAAGAAAATGCAAGACATGAATATGCGCTCACGCTACCTGCCAAAGCCAGTCGTAGTGGCTCCTTTTGGCCTTACATTGGGAGGTGGAGCTGAAATTACCATGTATGCAAGCCGTGTGGTCGCATCTGCTGAGTTATATATTGGTATGGTCGAATTTGGGGTAGGTGTTATCCCTGCGGGTGGTGGAACCAAGGAAATGTTGCGCCGGATTGTAAACCCAGCGATGAAAACTGAAGGTGCCGAGGCTTTACCATTCTTGCAGAGGGTATTTATGCAAATTGGGCTGGCAAAGATAGCTACAAGTGCAGAAGAAGCACGCCAAATGGGCATACTTGGAGTATCAGATCGGGTAGTGATGAATAAAGACTTATTACTCGCTGAAGCCAAAAAAGAAGTTTTGAATATGGCAGCTACTGGCTATCATCCACCTGCGCCTGAAAAATTATATGCAGCTGGCCGTGATGCTTTAGGAGCTTTGCGTGTAGCCATTCATATGATGAAAGAAGGGAAATATATTACCGAATATGAATCTCATATGGCAGGGAAGCTGGCTAATGTGATGACTGGTGGAGAGTTAAGCCGGCCAACCTGGGTGGATGAGCAGTATATTTTGGATTTAGAGCGTGAAGCTTTTGTCTCTTTGTGCGGTGAAGAGAAGACACGACAAAGAATGATCAATATGTTACAGACTGGCAAGCCGTTACGGAATTAAGAATGGAGATGAAATATGAAAACAAATGATGCTTCTAGAGATCCGGTAATTGTCGCTGCTGCCCGCACAGCGGTCGGAAAAGCAAAACGTGGTAGTTTAGCGACAGTCAGACCTGATGATATGGCTGTAGCGGTGATTAAGGATTTGCTAAAACGTGTTGAAGTAGTGAAGCCGGAAGAGATAAATGATGTCATCCTTGGCTGTGCTTTTCCGGAAGGTGAGCAGGGTTTGAACATGTCACGTCTGGTCGCGTTGCGCTCGGGCTTACCCGTATCAGTACCCGCGGAGACGATTAATCGTTTTTGTTCATCAGGTATGCAAAGCATAGCTCACGCAGCTTTTGGTATCATGGCTGGTCAAATGGATTGTGCCATTGCAGGTGGTGCAGAATCAATGACAATGGTCCCGATGACGGGATTGAAATTCTCTCCCAACCCATTCCTAGCAGCAGAATGGCCGGGGGCTTATCTCGGTATGGGTCTGACAGCAGAGAATGTGGCTGATAAATATGGGATAAACCGTGTTGATCAAGATGGTTTTGCTTATGAAAGCCATAGGAAAGCGAATCGAGCGGTTGTGTCAGGCTTATTTGATCCTGAAATCGTTCCCATCCAGATCGATTTAGTAGAGTACGATAAATCCGGAGAAATCCGAAAGAATTCATTTACTTTCAAGCGTGATGAAGGTCCTCGGGCGGATACTACCCTAGAAGCACTTGCCAAACTCAAACCTGCTTTTAAGGAAGGTGGAACGGTTACAGCGGGTAATTCCTCACAAATGTCTGATGGAGCTGCCGCGGTTATGATTATGTCGCGTGCGAAAGCCGAGAGTATCGGGTTGAAACCATTGGTTCGATTTGTTGCGTTTGCAGTTGGCGGAGTTGACCCCGAATATATGGGAATTGGTCCGATCGTTGCCATACCGAAAGCACTTAAATTGGCGGGGCTGCAGTTATCGGATATTGGCTTGATTGAGCTCAATGAAGCCTTTGCAGCTCAAAGTCTCGCTGTCATACGTGAGGTAGGAATCAACCCTGATGTTGCAAATGTAAACGGTGGTGCCATTGCTTTAGGTCATCCATTAGGTTGCACTGGCGCAAAGCTGACCACTCAATTGATATATGAAATGAAGCGGCGAAATGTTATTTATGGGATGGTATCCATGTGCATCGGGGGAGGCATGGGTGCAGCTGGAATATTTGAGAACATCAATTAATTAACATCCAAATAATAATGAGGTCATAGCTAAAGGAGATTATAAATGACAGAGTATACAGTACGCCAATTGATCCTTAACCATGAGAAAGCCTTTATGCCCGATAAAGCTGCTGGAGTGGATGCAGTTGTACAATACCATTTGACGGGCGACGAGGGGGGTGATTGGATTATCAAGATCAAGGATGGGGTATGCAAGGTAACAGAGGGGGTTGCTGAAAACCCCAAAATGACTATGACTGCCGATGGAAGAGAATTTGGGGATATCCTTTTAGGTAAAATGGATGGAATGGCAGCTTTTATGCAAGGTAAGTTACAATTAAAGGGCGACTTAAACCTTGCGATGAAGCTGACCTCATTCTTCAAAATGAAGTAACATCGATTAATCGCCGGGTGCCTGTTTGACTATTTTGTTGCAGGCACTTGGTATTTTGGTTGATGCATTGAGGGGGAATATCACCTGAGTGGTGAGAGATATACCAATATTAGGGTGGAGGTTTAATCGTTTCCCTAATGTAAACATAAGCCAGGTTAGGATACCTATTATTACGGATTGATTAGTATTAATAGAATACATAAGTTAGGTAAGTTATTAAGTTGATTTTACCGGCAATAAAAAAACCGCTGGAATATAACACGGTCTTTGAAAATCATTATAATGGAGTCGAGGGTATGAATTTCTTATTTTCTGGTCTATAAGATTCCTAGCTCTAGTGGATCATAGTTTGTTAATTTCATAAGATCATTCGACTTCACATTTGTAATTTATCCGGGCTGAATAGAATAAACCCGATTATCTAAAAACAAGAATGTAACCTTATTCCTTTTTTTCCTCTTCGTCTGGTTTTTTCTCATCATCGTCTTTCAAACCTTTTCGGAAGGCACTTATTCCCTTGCCTAATTCGCCACCAATGTTCGCGATACGGCCAACTCCGAAAACTAGAATCACGATGACAAGGATGATCAATAACTCAGGTGCACCCAACCAGCTTGGCATTCTGATTTCTCCTTAAACGAAATAAACCAATTTACGATAATTATACTTCCGTTTAGTGTGAAAGTATTAAGCTTATCGTTCGTTATTTAATATACATTAACCTTTAAAAACGGAAGGAACCCCAATTCGTTCCAGTCAGAATAGAACAAGCAATGATTAAAAATATCACGAATAAGATGATTCCACAACCAATCCCTGTACAGGAACATCCACGCCCAAATCCAAACCGCTTCTGTAACCAATCGAAGAGCCAATCCAGCAATACAAGTTTTAACAATCCCGAAAAACAGCCTGGTCTTGAATTCATCGCATTCTCCTTATGGAAACCAGATTACATCATAATGGTTATTTATTAATCATATACGGTTAACTTGTCTGTGAGTTTCAATTGTTGAATTGAATAGTAATGATTTTATACCCATCGACTTGAAGATTAACTTGACCTTGACGAGATATTGGTAGTGATTTAATTATCTTTTCGTTTAATGTGACGAGCTGAGCCCGATTGAATGGCCTCCAGGGTTTAATAGACAAGTCGATTGGTGAGGAAGAGAGGTTAAACCCACGTACAATCAAGCTCGAGCTATCCTCACCAAGTTTGATTGTGGTAATGATAAAATCCTGATTTTGATTCTCGATGAATGAACACGAAGCTGGGAGAACTCCAGGATGAATTGGTGTGCTTATTGCTAGGAGTGGGGCATTGAAGGAATATGCCTGGTGAATGGATTTATGCCAATTTTTATCCCCTGGGATGATTGAATAATCGAACGTAGATATACCAAGCATTTGGGCTTCTGGTGTTGCTAGCCCCATTGGTCCGGCATGACCTTTGCGTGTTGTAATATCATCGCGTGATAGCCACCCAATACTTCGCAGAAGTGTGATTGCGATTTCGACATTTCCATTTTCGTTATTAATAACCTCAACTTCAGGTAGACCTCGATTTGCGATGGTCAAGCCAGTTTGATCATTTGTGACACATGTAAACTGACGTTGAGGGACTTCTGGTCGAGGAGGTTCTACCCAAGTTTCGTCATATTGGGGAATTCCGATAGGCCGCTGTACGATTTCAAAATGCCCATCATGCATAGAATTTGTACAACTAAATGGAGCTGGAAAATGAACTCTTAGACGGTGATCACTGGCTTGGTTGTCTATCTCAGTATGGATATCGATTCTAGGCACCCCAGGAACAAGAGTGATGGAGCTTGTTATGTTATTGTTTACCATCTCACGGCTTCGTGTCTTTCGATCGCTGGAGATTTTGGCAGGAGTTTTCAATAAAGAATTGAGGATTAATTTCTGAAAGGTCTCATTTTCTTCATGCTTGACCTTTTTTATCCTTGAGTGTAATTTAAAATCACCTTCTGGTGAGCAATAATTATACAGATCACCACAATCGGCACCATCAATGAACTGATTGAGTCCATTAAAAACCTGGCGAATTCGTTTATCAATGATTGAGATCGATCCTTCTGGGGAATGGACTTCAACAATAAAGTATTCATTTTCAATCTTACGGATTAATTTGTTAGATTTATGTTTTTCACCTGTCACCAGTCTTGAAAAAAACGGGATTCGGGTAACATAATTAATTACTGGAATTAAGCCTTGGATCAAAGGATGAAGTTTATTCGGCCTGGAAGCCTTGGGATTTTGCTCCGGGTGTCCTCGAATCCAAAAGCAGCGATATCCATGCCCTGGAACATCATGTGCGACAAAGGACAAGTTAATTTCAGGGTCTGAGTATGCATGGATGACAAATTTATTTACGTTTGGATCAGTAAACATCAATTCCAACCGAGATATACCGAGTTTCCACTTGGTAAAATCGACAAGACCATGATCGGATAATGTCGCTCGAATGATGGCTTTATTTTCCCTTTGGTCTATTTCAAATTCTCGGATCACCATCCCAGCGACAATACCCTCGTGGATCATACCCAAAGCTTGTTTCATTCCTTTTTTATCAAGCGTCATGGAAATTAATTCACTAGATCCCATCCCTTTTTGATGATACGGGATCGTGTTCCCTAAATCATCGGTAATATCAAAGGTTGATATTGGATTTTCGAGTTTAATTGTGATGTTTATAAGTCCAGTTTGCGACATATCGTTTGGGTTAAAAACGATAATCGATGAAAGAGTGTTTTGTTGATCCTTAGCTAATGTTGAACTAATAGGAAACCTGGTATCGACTTGCCCGCAGATACTTTGTAAGCTTTGATTGATAAGATCGTGATTTAGTTGATCAACCTGGTCAAACCTAATTCGCATTTCATCGGCAACCTGATCGATGGATGTACCACAGATCGAATCATGCGGATGGCATTGCATCAGGAGTTTCCAGGCATAGCGTATGATTGAATCTTGATTAATCAGGGTTTGATGTTGCATATTATTATTGCCTGTTTCTGGAGATGATGCTGCGGTACCTAAAAAGTGAGTCCATGCATCTAATGGTTCAACCCATTTCAATAAGTCATTTTCACAGACATGGTTGCGCTGCTTAAGCCATATGCGTGTAGACAACACATTTTGAAGCAAGGCTGTTCGTCTGGAAGAACGTAGTTCACCCGTGATGATTGGTAACGGTTCTCCGGTTGAAGCGAGAACGGAACGGACTGCATCGAAATATTGAGGTAAATTGGAGTGAATCAGGATATGTTCATGTGATTTTTGTTGATACGTGTGTAAAGCTTTGGTAAGGTCCGAAGATGGTTCCATGTGGTCTGTGCCGTGCATCAGGAGAATTTGTCCAGTCACAGAATAGGGTGATAAAGATAAACTCTGTTCATGAATCCCGTAGATAAATTTGTCAGGATTTGAAGTTGGAAGGCTGGCAGCGTTGCTATAACTCTCACGCAAGTACGACAATAATACGCTAGAGCCATCCGCTGATCTCCAGATAAGCTCACAGGGTTGATCATCTAGACCTCTCCACATGCATGCGGTATCAATCCCAAACCCCTTTAAAATCTGTGGCATTTGCCCGATATGACCAAATGTATCCGGCAGGTATCCCACCGACATTTTCCAACCATATAGTTGGCAAATCCTATTACCTTCAATCAGATTTCGAATGTGAGACTCAGGTGCAACTAAGAATTCGTCAGGGCTGATGTACCATGGGCCGATTAATAATCGACCATTTCTGATTAAATTAATTAAGTCGGCTTCGCGTTCTGGACGAATTTGAAGGTAATCTTCGAGAAGAATGGTCTGCCCATCCAAGAGAAAATATTTGAAATCCGGATCACTCCCCAGGATATCCAATAAACGATCTATAAGTTGGACGAGCTTAAGGCGGAATTGTTGGAATGTCAGGTACCATTCCCGATCCCAGTGTGTGTGGCTGACGAGATGAATTGTGTTCATGGTGTTAGAAGGTAGGCGATTATTTTTGATATGATTTTACAAGAAGCGTTTGATTATCACACTTTGGATTCCAATTTCTTGATTTCTTCCTGCATGGCGGGGATGATATTCTCGTATGGAATAATCATTTTTTCCGATTTGTCACGCCGCTTATATTCTATTCCGCCATTTTTGAGAGATCGCTCGCTTACGGTGAGCCGAATTGGGTTACCGATCAGATCAGCATCATTAAATTTAATCCCAGGACTTTCTTCACGGTCATCGTATAGGCAATCCAGATGTTCATCAGTGAATTCATCGTACAACTTTTCAGCCTTACCCGGACCTTCACCGCCATTGTCACCTGTTTTCCACGGTAAAACGATCAAGTGAATTTTGTATGGGGATACAGAGATTGGCCAGATCAATCCGTGTTCATCATGATGCTCTTCTGCAATACATGCCAACAACCGCCCAACACCAATTCCATAGGATCCCATAATGATCGGATTCGATTGCCCTAGATGATCCAGGTAATAGCAACCCATAGATTCACTGAAGTGTATACCAAGTTTAAAGATATTTCCTACTTCAACACCACGCACAGAACGCAATGGATGACTGCACTCAACACAAGCCTCTCCATCATGGGCAATAGTAATATCAGTTATGATATTGGCGTTATAGTCACGATCAAAATTTACGTTCCGCAAATGATATCCTTCGATATTCGCTCCTGAAATTAAATTAGGCGAACTTGGGATTAATTCATCAACAACGGTTAGTACATCGGATAATCCGACCGGTGAAGCATACCCGGGGACTGCACCTACAGCACGGATTTCTGACTCCATTGCTGGTCTAATCTCCGTTGCATTCAATGCATTTGCTAATTTCGTCTCATTCACCTCCATATCACCACGTACGATTGCGATAACGAATCGATCGATCTTTATATTATCCTTAAGAATAGTCGCGATTATAAAAACTGCTTTTGCAGTTTTATGGGTAGGTACTGATAAATAACTGGATAGATCTTCGATGGTTTTCGAGTTAGGGGTGGCGACTTTTTCTATAGCAAATTGTGGTTCATCTGCATAAGGAATTTTCTTAACTCGAGCAATCTGCTTGTTAGCGGAATAACCGCAATTATCGCAGATCAATACTGTATCCTCTCCGATTGGAGTGAGGTACATAAACTCATGCGCGATCTGCCCCCCCATAATTCCAGTGTCTGATTTAACTGCAATCACGCGCAAATCACAGCGTTGGAATATTTTTTGATATGCCTGGTGGTGAGCTTCGTATTGCTTATCCAAACCTTCCCAATCTGCATCCAGACTATAACTGTCTTTCATTGTGAACTCTCTCGCCCTGATCAGACCCGCGCGTGGTCGAGGGTCATCACGCCATTTTGTTTGAATGTGGTACAGCAACTGAGGAAGCTGACGATAAGAATGTATCTCCTTACGTACAAGATCTGCAATCACCTCTTCGTGTGTCATTGAAAGGACCATCGCATGGTGGTTCTTATCCATGAAACGCCCCATCTCAGTACCGATCTTGTACCAACGACCAGATTCTTGCCAGATTTCAGCTGGATGAACGACAGGCATCGTTATTTCTTGTCCGCCTATGGCATTAATTTCTTCACGTAGTATGTTTTCAATTTTTGTCATGGAACTTTTTGCCAAAGGCAAATAAGAAAATATACCTGCACCCAACTGACGAATGAATCCCGCTCGTAACAAAAGTTGGTGACTGGTTATTTCTGCATCAGCTGGAGTTTCTCGTATTGTCTGGCTGAATAATTGTGACATTCTCATTGAAATCCTCCTTATTTAAAACGCCCTCTGAGTTTCAATCCAGAGGGCATTTATGTCGAAGCAAAATACATTCACCTGACAAGTACCATCAGATCGAAGACCATCAAAGAATTTCGAATGGTAGGCGAAGGGATAACACAATATTGTTTGTCCATATTCTAGTAAGTGTACCATGGGGTAGAAGAGTACCAAGCCAAGCAGGATAATCTAACCGCACTTACGAAAGGTATTATTCTTCATTAGGTAAATATTGAGCTTTGCGTATAGCCATTAGTTTAAAGAGCCCCCATACATTTGATCCGGTCCTAGGAAATCAGGAAATTTCGTTCGTAATAATTTACGCAATTCATAGCACATATGGCAAGCATCAGCATAAGTCTCTGCAAGTTGTAAATTATATTTTTCTGCTAATTTGACTGGTCCTCCTTCTAATAATGGACCAATAATTGGGTGTGTGTGCGGGTCAAATCTATCGCATATCTCTTTTAGTGATGACGTGAAAAGATTCCCTATCGATATTCCTTGACATATTTGGAGACTACCGAAGGGATCTACATGCACCCTCCCAGGATCGCCCAGATTTTCATGAGGGCAATTCGTGAATAGAGCAGTTGGATATAATGTCGCTTTAGGAACTAGCTTTTCAGCTGCTCGACCTCGGTACATAATTGAAGCTGATTCTGGAGGAATTTGACCAATTGATGAAACGCCTTGATTATCCGGTTGTTCGATGCAAATAACACCAAGCGGAATATTTAATCGCTCGGCGATTCGAGCTACATATTTGGATTGTTGACTCGCTTTTTCAGAGAAGTGGAACAGGTCACTGCTAATTGTCAGGTCTTGAACTTTATCCATCAATGGCGAGAGGTATAGGAAGGTGTCTTCTTCGGAAGTTGCCCAATAACTATTAGTCACAATCCCAACTTTAAACCCGAGTTTTTGTGCTTCATTAACTCCGGCCATCATTGTTTGGTAATATAAAAATGGTTCACCACCTTCAAAATATATCCATTCCACGGATCCAGTTTCTTTTGCCTGATGCAATATCTTCCGGATTGTTTCGATCGTCATTGTGCCAGTCTGCCATGGGCTACCCCAGACAAAGCAATGATCACATTCAAAGGTACATTGATATGATAACAATAGGTGCAAACCATTTAGTTCCATAAGATGTCCTTTATAATCGATATTAAGTATACACCTCGGGATTCACACAATTAGGTAAGCGTTCGCCTTCCAAACCGGCAAGAAGGTTTTCACAAGCTAGTTCTGCCATTTTGCGGCGTGTTTGTTGTGTAGCTGAGCCGATATGAGGGACAATTAGACAATTTGATAGCCTGTACAGTGGGTGTGTAGGTGGTAATGGTTCTGGATCTGTTACATCCAGGGCGGCAGCAGCAATTCTATGATTTTGTAGCGCATCTAATAATGCTGATGTGTCAACCAACGGACCACGTGCTGCATTTATCAAAATCGATGATGGTTTCATCAAGGATAATGTAATTTGATTAATCATCCCACGCGTTTCCGAAGTGAGTGGTGCGTGTAGGGATACAAAATCGCTTTTTATGAGCAACTCAGCCAATGGGACCTGGGTGGCATTGATTTCGTTTCTGGTTTCAGGATCAGAAAAAAGAATATTCATACCGAACCCCCATGCTCGATTAGCTACGGCTCTCCCGATTTTTCCCATGCCAATAATACCCAAGATCGATCCATTTAACTCTGTACCCAACCAACCCGTTGGCGACCAGGTATTCCACCGACCTTCACGTGCATCCAAACTTGCTCGATGAATATTTCGAGCAATAGATAATAGCAAAGCCATAGTCAGGTCAGCTGTACTTTCGGTTAAGACTCCCGGCGTGTTACCAACAGGGATTTTTCGTAGCGTACAAGCTTTCACATCAATGTTATCGACACCAACTGCCATATTACTTACAACGCGTAATTTTGATGATCGCTGGAGCATAGTTTCCGTCACAGGAATCGTGAGTAATGTGAGTAACCCTTCGGCTTGAGGAAGCAAATCTATAAGGGTGGGATCCATTGCGGTAGCATCGGGTGGACCTACGAATAGCTCACATCTATTTTCCAAAGATGAGATCCATTCCTGGGGAAGCGTATGGGTTATAAGGACAATTGGTGAAGTTTTAGCAGTCATATATTTAACGAATAAATGTTAATAGAGAATAAGAATTGAATATTTCTGCTGCATTAAATTTGATTATACTCTAGGCATTAAAAGTTAGTATTTAAACTTTGTGAATATACTAACAGAACCTTAATCCAGCACCAAACGTTATCTATTGACCCTCGCTTCCTTTCAGGTTATGCTTAATGCGATCATGAATCAAGATGGGCTATCGCGTAGAAATTTTTTAAAACTGCTTGGGGTTGGTCTAACAAGTTTTGGAATAAACCCCAAGTTGCATTTTAAATATAGTGTTGAATTCCCAGACTACGATAGGTTCGGTCGGGTTTGCATCATCGGCATGGTCAATATTAAGTCCGCTCCTTATGAGGATAGTGAGACCGTTGGGGTTCTTTACGAAGATGCGGTTATCCCGTGGCTAAGGGATGTAGTCGCAAAGAAACCCAATTACAATTATTTCAACCAGCGGTGGATAGAAACGCTTAATGGTTTCATCTTTGCTGCTAATATTCAACCAGTAAGGAATATACCAAATAAACCCGTCGAAGCATTATTTCCTACGAGCATGGGAGAAGGTATGTGGGCAGAGGTGACCATACCTTACGCTGATGTTACATTGGTAAATGGACCCTCATCAAATTCTTGGGTTCGTGCTCGCATTGATCAGGGTCTTCCTTTGCGCGTATATTTTGGTCAAGTGTACTATATAGACCAAATAAAAACAGATGATGATGGAAGTATTTATTATCGGGTAAATCCGAATTACTATGGTGGGGTGGACATGTTTTTGGTGCCTGCAGAAGCAATGCATCCAATTCCACCAGAAGAATTAACCCCGATAAATCCTGAAATTGAGAATAAAAAAATTATCATTGACGTAAACAGGCAGACATTGTCTTGTTTTGAAGATGAAAAGGAAGTATATTTTTGTCGCGTGTCCACCGGGGCAAAATATGACATGTATGGGAATACTGTAGAAAAATGGTCAACCCCTTTGGGTTCATATTTAATATCACGCAAATTCATCTCCCTTCAAATGAGCGGGGGAACTACTGGGGCTCCCTATGATCTGCCCGGGATAGGCTGGGTATCGTTATTCGCAACGGGTGGGGTAGCGATTCATGCAACTGTATGGCATAATGATTTTGGAACTCCCAAATCTCACGGATGCGTCAATACACTTCCGGAAGATGCCAAGTGGATTTTTAGGTGGAGTCTACCCCAAACCCCATATAATCCTGGTATGGTAGATATATCGATTACTGGAGATACCAGCACAGCCGTTCAAGTAATCGAGTCATGAAGGAAAATGTTTTTTCATAGCCAAAAGCTAATGATTTATATTCTTTATCTGGAGCATATTTGTGGTATCAAATAATAAGCTAGTTACAGTACAAGGGAGGATTAAAGGACATGGTTATTTATTTCTCCATGCCTTAACTTTTGTACTTGGCTTTTCATTAATATTTGTTATCGGTTGGGGAGGTGCAACAACCTTACTGGGGCAACTATTCGTAACATACAAGATTTGGATTGCCCGTGCAGGAGGACTATTATTAATCGTCTTTGGCTTGGCAACAATGGACTTGATTCACGTTCCATGGTTTTATATGGATACACGCCAACAATTCAAAGGCAAGACTGGTACTTTGTGGAGCTCACTGGCAATGGGTGTGTTCTTTGCAGCAGGTTGGAGTCCGTGCATTGGTGCGACGCTCGGTGCTATACTCACCCTTGGGTTTAGCTCAAGTACTGTTGGTCAAGCTATGTTTTTATCCTTTGGGTATTCTCTTGGACTTGGGATACCTTTTTTGCTTTTAGCCCTTGCTGTCGATCAAGCAGTTCCACTTGTTCGACGGTTACGCAAGTATATGAGGACGTTTCAAATTGTCTCGGGAGTGTTGATCATCACCATAGGTTTACTGATGATAACTGCTCAGATGACAGCCATAGCTCGCTGGGCACTTCAATCGGGCTTGTACTTAGATTTCCCAGCCAGTACTCAAATACCAAGTTTGATAACTGCAGTATTTGCCGGAGTGTTATCATTTTTTTCTCCCTGCGTTTTCCCATTAGTCCCAGCTTATTTGGGATATTTAAGTGGGCATGCAATAGCAGCTTCACAAAAAGAGTTTACAGAGAAGATTAATGCATAATTATTTAGACAAGGATTTTTTTGAGAAGCTGAGTATTAACCCTTGACTAAATTCTGTAAGCTTTTCATGCATTATGTAACCATCATGAACGAAAATATTGTAATTGAAGAAAATTTGTGTGATTGTGATAGATTGTCTCTTGGAGTTGGTAAATGATAGAAGTGACGTTATATAGTCGGAAGGATTGTCATCTTTGTGATGTTGCTCAAAAACATCTGGAGGATCTTCAGTCGAGTATTCCCCATCATTTGACAATAATCGATGTTGATAGGGATATCAAATTACAAAATTTGTATGGATTTAATGTCCCGGTCGTATTGGTCGGTCCTTATAAATTATCTGCTCCAATCGAGAAGAAAGATTTGGAAATTTCGCTTATGGCCGTCAAACATAGCCAAGAGCAGGAAGCAAAGCTCGACAAAGCAATAGAAGAAGGGCGATTACAAATTCCTGTTAGCTGGACCAAAGCAGATGGTTTAAGTTTATCGCTGTCAAGGCATTATTTAGCATTTTTCAATATTTTGATATTCTTATATGTTGGGATCCCTTTTTTGGCACCTGTGTTGATGAAAATTGGGGTAACCGCGCCTGCTAAGGTAATATACCACGCCTATGGTTATGTCTGCCACCAATTCGCATTTCGGTCTTGGTTTTTATTTGGGGAACAGGTGGCATATCCTCGTGCTGAGGCTGGGGTTCCTGGTCTAATCTCTTATCAAGAGGCAACCGGGTTGAATGGATACGATTTATTCTCCGCTCGGGCATATATTGGAAATGCGCAATTGGGATATAAAGTGGCATTATGTGAACGCGATGTCGCCATTTATGGCGGAATCCTAATGTTTGGAATTACATTTGCGCTCTTTCGGCGTAAGATAAAGTCTATCCATTGGATTGCATGGATTCTGATTGGTATAGTACCAATAGGTTTAGATGGCTTTAGTCAGTTAATCAGCCAGCCACCGCTTAGTTTAATCCCCTTTAGGGAAAGCACACCAATACTCCGCGCCATGACAGGTTTCTTGTTTGGATTAATAACCGCATGGTTCGGTTATCCATATGTTGAAGAATCGATGGTTGAAAATAAAAAGTTTTTGGATGGGAAATTTTCTCAAGCCAGTAAGTGGGCTGAATCAAAAGTTACCTCGAAAGAATGACCAGTGCCATTTTACCAGGTGGGAGCGAAAAAATATTATAGATTTTCGTCACTTGAAAATCAAGGAATAGTTCATGCTATCTTCACAAGGCATGGTGGAGTATCTCCAGCACCGTGGAAAAGCCTGAATTTCGGTGGGTCTGTAGGGGACGATGTCAAGCGCGTTTTAATGAACCGGGAGAGTGCACTGTCTTCAGTAAACCTAAAACCTGAAAATGTATATGATACTTACCAAATTCATAGCACTGAGATAGTATTGACTGATCAACCGTTGTCTCCGAATGAACCCCATGTAAAGGCCGACGCGATTGTTACCAATAGCCCCAACATCACCCTGATGATGAGGTTTGCTGATTGTGTTCCTATTCTATTGTTCGACCCGGTTAATCGGGTAATCGGTATATCCCATGCTGGATGGGTCGGTACAATCAATAAGATTGCTGGAAAGACGGTGCTCAAGATGAAACTTAAATATGGAACAAAGCCTAAAGATGTGCTGGCTGCAATAGGACCTTCAATAGGTCCCGATCATTATTCAGTTGGTATTGATGTTATTGAAAAAGTACGATCGAGTTTTGGAGCAGAGGCAGATCGATTGATTATCGATGATCACGGAAAATCATATTTTGATCTATGGAAAGCGAACCAAGATGTCCTCTATGAGGTTGGTGTAATCCGAATTGAAGTTTCTGGGATTTGCACCAACTGCAATATGGATGATTGGTACTCTCATCGGGGCGAGCATGGAAAAACTGGACGCTTTGGCGTTGTAATCGGTCTTTGCTGATGGAAAATTCTTGTGGATGAGACTTCAAGTAAACAGATAATTATCCGCAATAACTACAATCAAGTTCTTGAGCGGATTACGAAAACCGCTAGGAATGCTGGACACAATCCTGATGATATTAGTCTTGTCGTTGTTACTAATACCCATCCAGTTGAAGTGATTCAATATGTTATTGATGCCGGGGCAACTGATCTGGGTGAGAATTATATGGAAGAAGCCATTCCAAAAATTCAGGCTTTAGCAATTTATAAAGCGATACGCTGGCATATGATTGGACATATTCAAAGTCGCAAAGCCCAAAGCATCTGTGAATATTTCCAATATGTACATTCTGTTGATAGTGTTAAGCTAGCAGAAAGGCTCTGTAGATTTGCATATGAACTAGGTATATCGTTACCGGTTTGGATGGAATTTAACGTGGGTGGAGAGGATTCTAAATCTGGCTGGGATATTAATATAGAAGAGAATTGGGAAAATATCTTGCCAGATATCGAAAGAATTCTCGCCTTATCAAATTTAAACATC
Organism: Anaerolineales bacterium; assembly: GCA_049281855.1. Classification (GTDB taxonomy): domain Bacteria; phylum Chloroflexota; class Anaerolineae; order Anaerolineales; family UBA4823; genus FEB-25. Next base: position 3,989 of record JBAPSY010000132.1, on the reverse strand, counting down.
CTGGGAGCAATGACCATACCACCGTTTTCCAGTAACCCTGAAAAATCAAGACCATATTACCAGCGACTTCGAAAATTTCAGCAATATCTTATTGATCATTTTCAATTAACTGGTTTCAGACAGTTGTCCATGGGTATGAGTTCAGATTTTGAAGTAGCAATTCAAGAAGGTTCCACTTGTGTACGCATTGGGCAGGCGATATTAGGACCAAGGACCAAGTGACAGGAGAGAGGATGACTGCATTCTTAATCAATATCATTAACATAATTGTTCAGCTTATCACCTTATTAGTGATCATTAAGGTATTTCTTTCATATTTCATGTCACCTTATCAACCTGTGAGGCTAAATATTGATCGAATCGTCGAACCGATGCTGAGACCAATTCGAAGAGTTATTCCTCCGATCGGAATGCTGGATATTAGCCCAATTGTACTAATTGTGATTGTCCAGATAATTGGCAGGGTTATCAATAATATATTCGTATCAGTAATTCATTGAAGGGTGAATTGATACCATCTTTTCTAAAGGATCCAAGTTCTTAATAATTAATAATTGTTGCCCCGTAAATTATCTATTCAATATTGTATTTAATCGATAACGGCATCTTAATTCCAGATATCATCATCAACCACAAAACAAAATAAGCAACGTCTCGTACCTCACCTGTGTTATTGGAGTATGCCGCATAGATATATTCTATGGTTTGTGCATCGCATTTCTCACGAAGATAGTCCAATGCATTCAATATTTCATCCTGACTGCCATTGGCTAAGGCATTAATTACTAAGTCTTCAGCTGGCTTGCCTGGGGCGACTGTGGTCCCGATTTTTGTGGCGTAATCAATCAACCATTGGGTTTCGGTCAAATCAGCTATTGGCTTTGGTGCGGTACTATTTTTTCTTTTAAATTCATCGAATGCTTGTAGAGCAGCGTTTCTTACGACCCATTCATTATCTTCTAATTGCAGGTTTTCAACGATTTTAATTGCCCAAGGTTGATTCACACGAATAAGACCAAATGCAACTGAGCGTCTTACCAACAAGTCATCCATCGTGCTTCCTTCCTTAAGAGCAGGATGACCTTCTTTTGGAGCATTTGCAAGTGCCTCAGCTGCGCATCTACGCAATAACTCGCTTCCATTCAACAAGCTTGAAGCTAAAATCTCAAGTGATTGTTTATCACCAATGGCAGCCAAAGCTAAGCTTGCTGCGCGAATTGAGGCGGGTGATTGTTCTTGCAACATTAAGTTTAAATCCTCAATTGCTTTTTTCTCCGCCAGGATACCACATCCCAATGCAGCCAATTGCTTTAGATTTGGATGGTCAGATTTTAATAATTGACGAAAATATAAAGATACACCAGCGTCTCCAGAAAACGCCATTGCTGAAATTATTTTTGCCGCTAGACTAATGGTATCTTTCTCTTTTTGTAAAATTGAGGTTAAAGTGCGTAGAATAATAGAACGCCATGGCCGATTTTTGGGGGAGATCTGTAACCAACGAGAGATAAGTAAATGATTGGTGTGTAGGATATCGTCATCTTGGATCAAAGTATTAATAAGTGGTGTAACATCTCCATTAAGAGAATGATAATACATTGCCAGAGTTTTTCCAATCCAAGAAGGCTGGTTTTGAATCTGTGTTATTGTTCCTGAATCAAAAGCATTTCCTGCGAGGTAAGCACTAAATATTGCATGAGAAAAACCATAATGTGAACCAGGGTAACTCACCAGAAAACCATTGTCGGTCAACGCATCAATATCAGAAAGATCTTTTATGGGCGAAGATTTTAATGGTTCTGGTTGTTCAGAGTCCGTCGTATCTGATGTCAACTCGGAGGTTGATGGATTATCATTAATCGCGTGTTCGGAAATTATCCGATTAGAATCATGTGGGTTGGATGTAATACCCATTTCAATCAGAAGTTTAAGGGCGAAACCTTCCATTCCAGGGCGTGAATTAGAAACATTACTTGTCATTCGAAGGATGTATGCTTCTATCGCACTAGGACCATCGGTTCCAATAATGTCACCTGAAAATGCAGCCCATACTTTGAGCATATATTCAAGCGGTTTAAGCATTGAATTATTAATGCTCAGCCACCTATTTAAATAATATGAATTAATCTTTTTTAATTTAGATTTCTCTGCAGGATATATCCATTTAGACCAAAGGTGGTTCCAACGTTGTAAAAAGCTAGCACGGTCATCATCACTCCAGGCTGCCATGGCTAGAAGGCTAAATCCGAGAGCAGGTAATCCTGCAAGATCTTCATAAGATAGAGCCGTTATGATGCGCAGCTTTGGATATCCTTCAAGAAGAGATCTTATAAACTGTGTAATTACTAATGATTGCTTGGGTGGTAATTCATCAACTCGATCTACCAATAAGATTGCCCGTTGAGTCTCCAATGCTGCTTGAATAACTCGTGGAAGTCTGGTTAGGGATAACGGAGATGCATAAGTTGATATTGCTTTAATCAATATATCTACTGAGTCATTAGAGATAAAATCTTTGTTTTTATTAAAGTGTTCAGTTGATCCTGGTTTTTCAGATCCGCCAATCTCGGGATCGTTCGCTACATCTTCTGTTATACGCAAAAAGCGGAGAATATCTGTAGCGTGAACATACAACGGAAACTTGCCGTTCAATATACCTAATCCAGGATCGTTGCGTGCAATTGAAGATGCTAACCAGGCTAAAGCCACCGTCTTACCACTGCCAGGATGGCCAGCAAGAATGATATTCGCACCTCCTTGAAGAGCCTCAACTAATGTCATTGTTGACGCTTTAAAAAATGCAGCCAATTCAGGCCAATCGGGAACGTACGGAACGGTTAAGCTTACACTATCGGTAGGTGCAAACTCAATTGAATTTGGTGCTTGAATTAGAGGGGTTAATACCTTAGGAACAATCGCGATTTCATCAAGAGAAAAGAGGGGAGCTGTAATATGTTGCTTTTGAGCAAAACGATAGATATCATTTCGTAAACGAACTTCTGTGCTAATTGAGATATTTTCCCTTAAACCACCCATTTTTTTGCGTAATGCGCGAATTACCTTTGGCAGATAAATTCGCAGCCTTGAGAGGATCCAGACAAACAAGACACTTGATAGAAATCCTAACCAAAATGAGGAAGAGCTAATTTTCAAGTTGCGCAAGAAGCTTATCACTATAATTTCCTACAAACTATCCTGGATAGAGGATTCTCCCACAGGTGGGGCAGCGGACGAGCTGGCCAGTTGACTGTGAGGATTGAATAAGTGCCGCGGTCAATGTCGCTCCACAGGCAGTACATGCCCTAGATGAAATATTAACTACTGCTACACCATTCCTGGATTTTCTTAGTTGCTCATATAGGGTTAATTCAGCTGGCGAAATTGGAGGTAGTGTTGCATTTCTTTCGGATTCCAACCTCTCTAGTCTTTCTAATAATCTTGTTTTTTCCCCGTTTAGAATCGCATTATGTTCGATTTGCTCACCTTGGATTTCTTTCAGCCCTTCCTTTACTTGCAATAAATTTGCTTCTGCTTCTTCAACTGCTATCATAGCTTCCAATTCCCTATCTTCCAATGTAATAATCAGACGTTTTAAAGAAGCTACTTCATTTTGTAGATCTTGAAGTTCTTTAGGGTTCTGGATTTTACCACCATAAAGTGAAGCTTCGGCCAACTCAATTTTAATCCGTGCGTCATATGATTTATTTTCAGCTTCACGAAGTCTCTTTAATTCAGTGTGATGTTTCTGTTCTGCCTGAACGAGATCTTGCTGTTCAATTAGAATTAATGAATTATCACTTAATTTTAATTCAATAGTTTGTAATGCGCTCCGTGCATTGTCTAGCTGAGTATCGATTTGTTGTAGCCTATAGAGGATTGATATTTGACTCATATCAAAATTATAGAGGGGGTTGGGTGAGAAGGCAAGAGTTTTTAAGGTTCAATATTGAATGATTAATTCATTCCAATTTTCATGGTATGAGTATAGC
>JBAPSY010000131.1:0-14840 GCA_049281855.1 Anaerolineales bacterium | reverse complement strand
TCCCCAGGTTTTCGCATAGATTTTCAAGGAATTGGTCCGCCCCGCGCAGGGCCCAGGGTAAGTCAGTGCAGACCTGGACGTGGTACTTGCCAGATGGTTCGTCGTAATACAGAGAGTAAAAACCAATAATGGACGCAACCTCAGTCACAGTGATATCACATATTTCGGCAATTTGCCCAATGGCATCCTTGGTCACATGACCGTTTTCACGCTGTGCCAGAAACATCAAGGGCATGACTGCCGAGCGCTTACCAGCCCGATCAGAGGGATATTTTGCCAGGATTGCCCGGACTTCATCGGGATATTTTTTAAGTAATGCGTTCAACGGTCACAATCTCCCAATACAATATCGACGCTGCCAATGATACCAACCAGGTCTGCCACTAAATGACCCTTGCATAAAAACGGCAGGGCTTGCAAATGAACGAAGGATGGCGTACGCATATGAACACGGTATGGCTGGTTTCCCCCGTTGCTCTCGAGGTAATATCCCAGCTCTCCCTTCGGCGACTCGACCGGCAGGTACACTGCCCCTTTAGGAACGTTAAAACCTTCGGTCCACAATTTGAAGTGGTGAATGACGGCTTCCATGCTGGTACCCAGCTCGGCTCGGGGTGGAGGGACGTATTTACGATTATTCGAGCGGAAAGGACCGTAGGGAAGCTTATCCAACGCCTGCTGGATGATGCGCAATGATTGGCGCATTTCTTCCATACGCACCAGATAACGATCGTACACATCACCATGTGTACCTGTGGGAATGATGAAATCATACTGCTCATATCCCGAATAGGGTTGAGCTTTGCGTACGTCGTAAGCCACTCCTGAACCTCTCAAAACAGGACCCGTTAGAGACAGATTGATGGCATCCTCGGCTGAGATTTTCCCGATATTGCGGGTGCGATCCATCCAGAGAGGGTTCTTGGTCAGCAAGGCTTCATATTGTTTGATCCGCTCTGGGAACATGCGCAAAAAGCGGCGGACCGCAATCTCGAATTCCTCGGGGGTGTCGCGCCATAATCCTCCCGGACGGAAATAGGTGGTCATCATGCGCTGCCCCGAGCACCTCTCTTTTATGTCCAGGATGGACTCGCGCTCACGGAAGCAGTACAGGAACAGCGACATGGCTGCCAGGTCAAGGGCATGTGTACCCAGCCAGACCAGGTGATTGGAAATCCGTTCCAACTCGACTAATATAACTCGCACAGCCTGGGCACGTAGAGGCACATCCAGATCCGCCAGCTTTTCGATTGCCAGGCAGTATGCCAGGTTGTTGCCGGTGTTATTGAGGTAATCCGTACGGTCGGTCATTACCTCTGCCAGTTCCCAGCGCTTGGCTTCCATGTTCTTCTCAATCCCTGTATGCAGGAAGCCAATATCCGGGACGCAGTTGACGATCACCTCACCATCCAGCTCAAGCAATAAACGCAGCACACCATGCGTGCTTGGGTGCTGTGGACCCATATTCAGCAGGACGGTCTCCCCTTGTAATGCTCGTTCTGAGACTAGATGCTTGAGTTCTTGATAATTAACTTCCAAAGGTTCCGCCATAAGCCCTAGGCCTCTTCATAGCGGCCGTGATGCTTCCGCTTGTCAATCTCATCATAGTTGAAGGTAAATTGTGGTTCTTCATATCCCAGAGGATAATCTTTTCGTAATGGATGACCTTCCCAATCATGCGGCATGAGGATGCGGCGTAAGTCTGAATGACCTTCGAAATTAATCCCGAACATATCCCATAATTCACGCTCGTGCCAATTGGCACCCCGATATATGCCTTCGAGAGTATGCAGGGAAGGCTGGTCACCATTAAGTGGCACCCGCAGTGCCATTCGCACGTTATTGGCGTGTGAATAATAGCCGTAGATAACGTTGAAACGTGGTTCCTCTTCCGGCCAATAATCCACTGCGGTCAGCTCACATAAGAAGTTGAACCCAAATTCATCCCGTAATACCCTGCTGACTTCCACGATCTTTTCGGGCTCAACCACCAATGTGGGTGGATATTTCATTAGGTCGGAATCATGCAGACCAAACCGCTCTTTTATCGTTTTTAATGTTGTTTTGAGATGTTCTTCCGACATATCACTTTTCCCAGATCAAACCCAGGAACCAATTTTCTCATGGCGTACTTTGTCGTATAAGGTCAGGATACCGTGGATTAAAGCTTCCGGGCGAGGCGGACAACCTGCCACATAAACATCCACGGGTACAACTTCATCCACCCCTTGAAGCAGGGCATAATTATTGAAAACCCCACTGCATGAAGCGCAATCACCCATTGAGACAACCCATTTGGGGTCAGGCAGCTGATCGTAAAGCCGGCGCAGGACCGGCGCCATTTTACGCGATACCCGCCCAGCGACGATCATCAAGTCCGATTGTCTTGGGCTGGCGCGCATCAACTCCATGCCAAAACGGCTCATGTCATAATGCGCCGCTTGGGCGCTCATCATCTCGATGGCACAGCAAGCCAAACCGAAAAGCATCGGCCACATGGCATTGGTGCGCGCCCAGTTGACCGCTTGTTCCAGGCCGACCGTGATTACGCCCATGTTACCGGCTTTTTGTTCTATTCCCATTCCAATGCTCCCTTCTTCCAGGCATACACCAGACCTACCATTAAAATGATAATAAAGACCGCCATTTCAATGAGAGCAAAAACCCCTTGCTTTGCCTGAATAAATTGCTTGAGAATGACTGCCCATGGGATGATGAAAATGATTTCGATATCGAACAAGATGAAGAGTACCGCCACAAGGTAGAAACGGACCGGGGAGCGGCGTGTGCCAGGACCGATCGGGTTCATGCCCGATTCATATGGCATCACCTTGCGCGCCGTCTTGCGCCTTGGGCCAAACAAGTGACCGAGAGCTACGATCAGGAAACCGAAGCCGACGGCTAGGATGACAATGACAGCAATTGGAATATAGGGAGCGAGCATTTTGCCTCAGCAGTCAAATTTATTTTGAGCCACGTAACAGGCTGGTTATAACTTGCACCGCAAGTAGCTCGTCGTACTGGGCTTATCCGATGAATTATAGGTGGCATAACTCATCCTGGCAAGATTTCTCCATGGCACAAACGCGTGAAGTTTATCACATGCATTGTTCAGTGTCAATTTTCACCCGCACGATACAACTTGAAAGGTAGCATTTCAGGAATGGGCCATAGGTTATGTGCCAGGTCTCACAGATTCGTAAACATTGAATCACTGTTATAACCCTATCAAGGAGAAATAGTGATATGTTGCTGAGATTTATGCCTGATTAAATCAAAAAATCACGCAAGTGCCTGCTGCGAGTGGGGTGGCGCAGCTTGCGTAATGCTTTAGCTTCAATTTGGCGGATGCGCTCCCGGGTTACGTTGAATGCCTGACCGACTTCCTCAAGTGTGTGGTCTTTACCGTCCAACAAACCAAAACGCATCTCCATGACCTCCCTTTCTCGTGGTGAGAGCACTGCCAGGGCATTTTTTACCTGTTCGCGTAGCATTTCACGTGCCGCGGCATCCATAGGTTCCTGGGCTTCTTCATCTTCAATGAAATCTCCCAGCATGCTGTTGTCTTCACTACCCACCGGGCTTTCCAATGAGACCGGTTCTTCTGCTGCCCGTAACACTTGCCCTACCTTAGAAGCAGCATGCATCCAACGCAACCGCACATCGTGGGGCAACAAGCTGGCATCCCCTTTTACACGTTGGATCTGTTGCTTGTCCTTGGGATCCACAAAGTCTGCTTCCACAGCTAATTCCTCGGGTGTGGGTGTACGACCTAAAGTTTGGGTGAGCCGGCGTTGGATTTGCATCAAGCGGTTAAACGATTCAAAGATATGTACAGGGATGCGGATCGTGCGTGCCTGATCTGCAATCGAGCGACTGATCGACTGGCGGATCCACCAGGTGGCATAAGTGCTGAATTTATACCCACGAGCTGGATCAAACTTAGAGACCGCCCTCAGCAAACCAAGGTTACCTTCCTGAATGAGATCGAGGAATGAGCTTCCGCGCCCAAGGTAACGTTTAGCGACACTCACCACTAGACGTAAGTTTGAGCGGATCAGGATTTGTCTTGATTCTTGGGCACGAAACTGCACGTTTTCAAGCTCTAATCTCAGCTCCTCCTCATCAGGCAGGTGGCTGATGAAAGTATCCTGGGAAGGCATCCGGTGCCTGCTTAGCATGAATTTTTCAATGACTTGGCCCAAGCTCTCAGGGAACACAAATAAACAGATGTATACTGTCAAGCCATTCCCTGCCACCCTGTCCCACAGGTGGTCAACCCCCCAACGCCCATTGTCGAGGTAAGTACGCAAGTAGGAAGGGTTTTCACTCGTCCAGGTTTGGCGCAACAGGCGGGCCTCCGCATTGATCAGTGATAAATCCGGGCTGTCATAGCCAAGACGCTGGGTATCTTCTACCAGGCGCCTCCAACAAATCACCAGCTCATCGAACAAGGCGCGATAAATGCTAGTTGAATATTGGCGACCGCGACGGGCTAACGGGTGACCACGATTAAGTACATCCACCCGACGGGCAGCTTCAATGCGGGTTGCCAACCAGAATTCATGATCGACACTGAGTAGCTCGATTTCCCCAATTTCTCGGAGATAGAGGCGCACAGGGTCTTCACCCAGCTCAGCCTCTAGTGCTGGGCTGAGCAGCTCGAGCGATTCGTCTTCCGCTACCCCACTCAATTCTTCAGCCTCTTGAGCCAGGACAATCTCATCTGGCTCATCGATAACCACATCCGCGTCCATCTCTGACAACAAATCGTCTACATCATCCAATGGCTGCGCGTGCAGATTGTTCTCTTCGTCGAAGGGAGTTTTATTTTTGGACGAGATTTCTTCCTTGGTGGTCTTCCGTTTTCGAATCATACCCCAATTATCCCCGAATTTAACGTTTTTGGCGAATCGTGGGGAAAACTCCTCGGTGCTTAAGTAGCCAAGATTGTTGATCCATGCTGGTGGAGTTCAGACCGCCATCAACGATGGCGGCTACAACACCAAAGATGTTCTTTGTAGCCGGGATCGTTGATCCCGGCCGGTGTAATCAGACCGCCATCAACGATAGCGGCTACAACACCAAAGATGTTCTTTGTAGCTGGGATTGTTGATCCCAGCTGGTGGAGTTCAGACCGCCATCAACGATGGCGGCTACAATACCAAAGATGTTCTTTGTAGCCGGGATCGTTGATCCCAGCCGGTGGAGTTCAGACCGCCATCAACGATGGCGACTACAACCCAAAGGTGTTCTTTGTACCCGGGATTGTTGATCCCGGCTGGTGGAGTTCAGACCGCCATCAAGCTTTATTTGGTGGTCGCCACATGAACCAGGTGGGAATGGCGATGATTTCCAACTCCCCAATTATTTGAAAACCAGCCTGCTGGTAGAAGGAAATATTCCTTGGGTTTGCATTTTCCAAATAACATCCAACCCCTGCTTTGTCTGCTTTCGTGTTCAAGTATTTTAGGATGGATGAGCCAAAACCCATTCCCTGATATTCCGGTTGCACCCCAAGGTATTCCAGGTAGAAGTGTGCCTCAGTTGGGTGATTTTTATCCACTTCAATCAGCCACTTGTTCCAGGCTTTGATGTCATACCACCCATTCCCAAGGATGGATTTGAGTAGAATTAACCACTGGTCTATTACTGGTAGTGGATACGCACCTGGTGGATAGATCACCGCCGCAGCGACCATTTTGTCGTCTTCATTTACCTGGACAGGATACCCTTTACGGATACACAACAATAATTCGGTTGAAAAATCGAACGTCAGAGCACGCACCCGCTTGCTGGGTGAGAATCCCTTGTAGACTGCCACAGAAACGGGGTCATCCTCAAAAGCTTTACCCAGAATCTGGGCAGCCTGACGATAGGTTTGGATTGTGATGGGATGGACCAGGTGTGTCACAATGTTAGCTACTATGGACGCAAATTATTCATTCTTCTTTATTCGAATGCTACCGCCCGGTGATAAATCTCTCCCGTGCCTGATGGAGATTGCGGAGGGTTTGAGTGCAACGCGTCATTCCTTCTTCGAATTCCTTGGTGCGGAGATCTCCCCCTTGTGCTGCCTCATCCATTTGAAAGCGTATGAGGTTGATCATCTCGGTCACCTGCCGACGGCGGATCTCCAGTAGAGCACGCATCATATCTTCGAGCACGCGATCCTCTTTAGGATCCAATTTATCTGTCCGCTCCAAAAGGTTATCTACGATCTCCATCAAGGGAAGCGACAACCCATTTAATACATAATGCATGGGTTCAGATCGATCCTGTGCCAATGATTCCTCCACCAGTTCGAAGATGGCCTGGTACTCGGCACGCTCGAAGTCCAGACGCGATAAGCGTATTAAATGCGATTCATGCAAAGCACGATCAACGTGGAATACCAGCTCAGGACGGCGAACGAGGATGCCAAGGCAGTGGGCTTCCAGCAAGGCATTTCCCGCCTGAATGGCAAAATCCTGCTTCGGATCCTTAGCCACAGGCTGGGTCGATCTTAGCCGCCGGCGTGTGGGACGGCTGGTGCCCTCCCCCCCCACCAGCAGGCGCTCGTCCACTTTGATCAAGCGCGCCAACCGCTGCCTGTAAGCTTCACGCTCAATGGCGTCAGGAACTTCATTGATCAATGGCAGCACCTGACCAGCGATCTCAGATTTTGTCTTGGGGTCGTCCACATTTCGCCCACTCGCCAGGGTTTCCATCACGTGGATAACCACCGGTTTTGCATTCTCCAGGATGTGCTGCCAGTCAGCCGGGTCGCGCTTGACTACATCATCCGGGTCCATCCCTTCTGGTAAAGTGGTGACGCGGATATCCGCCTGCAAGCGTGATTCATGCGCCAACAGGCCGCGCGCATCAAACACCATTTCTGTCTCCCGGTCCATTGTCTGGCGGGCAAGCTGCAAACCACGCATGGTGGCTTTATCACCGGCTGCATCCGGATCTAGTGCCAGGATAAAGCGTTGGGTAAGTCGCTTGAGTAAACGCATCTGGTGCTCGGTGAGAGCAGTGCCCATCGGTGAAACGGTATTGGTAAAGCCTGCCTGGTGCAGTGCGATCACATCCAGATAGCCCTCAACAATGACCACCTGATCGAGCGCTCGGATGGGGGTTCGTGCACGCTCAAATCCATAGAGCAGGGCACTTTTATCAAACACTGGCGTCTGTGGGGAATTTAGAAATTTGGGGATATCATTTGGGTCCAGGATGCGCCCGCCAAAGCCTGCCATGCGCCCGCGGGCATCCCGGATTGGAAAGATAATGCGGTGCCTGAACTTATCATATATCGAGCCATCTTCCCGCTCTGCAACCAAACCTGCTTCTCTCAATTGGGCATCGGAACGCCCCTTGCCTTTGAAGTATTGGATGATCGCCTCCCAGGCATTGGGAGCGTAGCCCAGACCAAAGGTTTCGATGATCTCATCGCTCAAGCCTCGCTGTTTAAGATACTCAAGCGCTTTTTGACCTTCACTTGTATGAAGCAGTTGATGGTGGTAATAGTTGGCAGCTTCCTCGAGCATGGTGCGTAATTGGGCATGCTCTTCTTCGGCGACCAATTCCTCGGGAGTTGGTGGCTTAAGTTGCACCCCTGCCTTCTCCGCCAGATATTTAAGCGTCTCCGAAAAATCCCACCCCTGCTTCTTCATCGTAAAACTGAAGATATCTCCACCCTCGTTGCATTGCCCAAAACATCGCCACGTACCCGTCGAAGGGAAAACGACGAAGGATGGCGTGCGCGTATTGGGATGGAATGGGCAGAAGCCGGTGTAATTCTTGCCTGAGTGGCGCAGCTGCACAGACTCTGACACCAGGTCTACGATATCGATGCGGGATTTGATTTCATCAATCGAGGACATTGCCTTCCCTCTAGGGTCGATCAAGTGACCCGTCTCGATCAAATTATACCAGCCCTCATTTACACGGATCTGATTGACCCTCAAGGAGAAAGATCTGATGTTGAAATTTTCATCAAAACTCACCCTTGACAAACGATAAAGGTTATGTATAATTATTTCGATGATTATCTAATTAGTTAGATAGAATGACCGTAATAAGGAATTATTTATGTCAACATCCATCCCACCAAACGATGAACAACTGCTGACCTTCTTCAAGGCCCTGGCGGATGCCAACCGGTTGAAGATCGTTGGCTTGCTCTCCCAACAGGCTTACTCAGTGGAACAGCTTGCAGCTATGCTCGACTTGCGCTCACCCACTGTTTCCCATCATCTGAAACTGTTATCCGAAGCTGGATTGGTCAGTGCCCGAGCCGAGAGCTATTACAACCTGTACCGGCTCGAATCGGACGCTTTGGAGCAGATCGCCAGGCACCTTGCCGTCCAAGACAGGCTACCCAGCATGGCAGCTGAGGTTGATCTGGAAGCGTATGACCGGAAAGTACTGCGCGACATCCTGCTGCCAGACGGAAGGTTAAAAATCATTCCCGCCCAACGCAAGAAACGCGAAGTTGTTCTCCGGCATATCCTCAATGCTTTTCAACCCGAGGTCCACTATACCGAGAAGCAGGTTAATGAAATTCTTGTCCGCTTCCACGACGATACTGCCACCTTACGACGCGAGATGATCGCCTACAAGATGATGGGTCGTGCTGAAGGAGAATATTGGAGAATTGTTGATCAAAAGCCATCATAAAGGAAGATAGAAATGAATACATCACCTACAAATCAAGACGAATTATTGAATTTTATGAAATCTTTGGCAGATGCCGAGCGCTTGAAAATCGCGGGGTTGCTGGGGGTTGAGGCTCTCACCCCAAACCAGATTGCTGACCGCCTGGGGATGAAACCTACCAGGGTAAAGCACCACCTGGAGCAACTTTTGGCTGCCGGACTGGCACACAAGGAAGGGATCGCTTATCGTCTGGATAGCCAGGCTCTTGAAAAGCTCACCCGCCAGGTACTGGCACAGTCTCACCCACCTGCGCCCGAGTTCGAAGGCGACGAATTTGAGGTCAAGACTTTACGTGCTTATATCTCCCGGGATGGTACCCTCAAAGCCATTCCCACCCAGCACAAGAAGCTGATGGTCATTTTGGGTCATCTGGTCAAGAATTTCGAACCAGGTATGCAGTATCCGGAGAATCAAGTCAACCAGACACTCGGGCGTTTTCACGAAGATACTGCGGCTTTGCGCAGATATATGGTGGATAATGGACTGCTCAAGCGCGAGAAGGGGGTCTACTGGAGGGTTGAAGGAGCGGGATAAACCTCTCTATTTTGACGATGATAATGCCGCACACCGATAGTGTGCGGCATTTTAATTTGCAAATACTTTGAGAATAAGAACCCATTCGGGTCGCGAAAGGATGCCCCCAGGCGCCGATCATTGTTGGGCCTGGTCGTCATCCTCTTTTTTCGAAGCTGGTCGGTTGAACAATCCCTGATCTTCTTCTAAATAACTTACCAAAATAAACCTGTCCCAACCAGCCCGGCGATCTACAGCCGGGTGAGGAAACTTCCTGAGCCGGGATCAAGGTAAGCCTGGGGTGCAGGTGAGGAGCCAATAAAGTCACCAGATGAAAATGTATTCTTACCTTTTATAGTATAGATATAGAAGGGGAGATTATATTACCCGTTTCTTATGCTGATGAGTTCTCAAGTTTAGCTAACCGGACCAGGAAAATCCCATGTATGGCACCCACCACCAACCCGGTCAGAAGTAAAACACCCGCCATGACCAGGATCAACCAAAACAAACCATCCAGTTTCTGGGCAGCATCGATACCCCAGAATATGAGCGGCATACCCACCAGCCAGGCGAGCATATTTGCGGGAATCCAAATAGAAGCACCCGGCACTCGATGGCGCATTGTGAGCCATTGAGCAAATGACAGCACCGCCCCTCCAGCCGCACCCAACCCGGCAGCCAACAGCAAGACCAGCCACTGAGCTGGTTCAGCTGCAGGTGTTTGAGTTTGGGAGGCCTGCTCGCCCAGGCTCATCAGGGTGGATGGCAGGTAACCCATCACGTAAGCCGCTAGCGCCCCAATAAGCGTAGCCCGCCACCAGTTTCCCCGTGTGATCATGGGAAACCAGGGATGCATCGCCCACCACTGTGCCAAGCCGACCAGTGTGGCTTCAATGGCTCCACTTACAACTGCCACCAGAAACGATACGATGATGACAAACACATTCTGCGGGTTCCCCAGGCTGGATAAGATCACCGCCCCCACCGCAAACGTCAGTCCCAAGCCAAACATCTCTCCCAGAGCATTGGCTGCCACCCAGCGCAGCCAAAGTGTGTGCGTAGCCTTTGAATTCATTGGGATGACCTCTTATGCAGTGCGAACGACTCATCCCCGCCGAGGAATCTTTCCAGCGGCACCGCATGCAGTGACAACACCCTGCTGTTGGCAAAGTATGCAAAATCGAATCCTGTTGGGTCACCCGCTTTCTTGCCGGGGATGGGCATGAGACGGGCAGTGAGTGGCTTGGCTAATCGCAAGGATAGGCACGCCAGGTCTAGCAGAACGGCGGATAACTGCTCAGAGCTGGTGTCACCCGGCAGTGGGATGGTATCCAACCCGGTGCCGCATACTGCGGAATAGAGCAACAGGTCCATAATGTTCAAGTCACCTTCAGCAGCACGTCTGGCAAGTGTGGCATCTTCGAGCACAGGCAGGAACAATCCACTGAATCCAGCCCGCACAAAGTCAGCCTGGTCCATTGTATCCGCCAGAATGGCAGCAGCTGCCAGCGAACCGTGTACCCCAAGCGCTGGCACTCCCAATCGCTCCATGGCTGTGCCGATGGAGAGCTTTTCAGATGGAAAGGGTGCCAGTGAAAAATCAATCCCGCCAAACTTCACCCCCGCGTGCTTTTCCACCTGGCGGGCGATTCCTGTTAGGGCGCGAGCATGCGCCTCCATCGAGGTCACCAAATTGCGGCGGGCTTCTTCCAGGCTGGCCGCCTGGCTGAATGCAACCACTGCCAGGTCGGCTGCCTCGGTTGCCAGTGCAAATGATGGTGCCTCCGCCTGGTGATATGCAGCCGGAAAGAATGGCGAACCTGCGGGAACGTTCGCCAGTGCAGCAAAGCGCAGGTTGGCAAAACCATCCGGGGAGATGCTGCTGGCACGCTGGATGACCTCGCCGCATTGGTGAATTGCCTTGAGTGAAACTTTGCCGTAGGGGGTGGTCATCAACCCGGAGAAAAAGGCGTTTTGTGTGGCTGCCAGTGCTTCAGGGATCAATCCATAGCTCTGCAGCAGCTCAGGGAGAGCTGGCCCTAAGGATACGTACGCATAACCTAGCTCCGCAGCCGCGGCTTCCAGCTTTTGAGCCAACCGAGGTAATGCATCTTCATATAAGGGAGTCAACAGCCGTGGAAATGGAACGATTGCCATGCGAGCCGTCTGTACCTCGTAGCCAGCTTCAATGAATGCGGGCTGGGCGACCTTCAAGAAATCACCAGCTACTTTCAATTTCTGATCTTTCAGGGGATAAGATGGGTCTAGAAAACAGGTGATCGAGCGGATCTTCATGCCTGGAATTCTATCAGGATTAGGAGGGACCGACAAGATTGCCCTGGGAGATTAACAAAGCCAAGACAGGTTGCCGGCCGGCAAGATCTGCTCGGCGAACTGCCTCACGGAAATCTCATAGTAGTCTGCGTTCTTACCGCCCGTGAGCTTCAGTGTGCCTGCCATCGGCATCATCGGCGGGTTGAGCAAGGGGGTTTGGTACTTCAGCACAGCTCCGGGGTCAAACGATCCGCCTGGAATAGCAGCCTGGATACGCAACACCATATGGCACATCGCTAGGACGGCAACCATGGAAGCACCGCTTAGTATAATGAAACCTCGTCTGGATAACATTTTTTCCTCCTCAAATGAATGGTGATGGTATAAAATAAATAGTGCTGAAAATTTTGATTAAATATGAGTTAATCATATTTCAGACGTTCTTAATTCGAAAAACATTTGAAATAATTGACATTTATCGGTTTAAAGCCAATTATTTATAAAGAAATGGCCGGTGATTACATATAAATTGTCTCGGTTGTATACTTCAATCCACCTCGTCGAGGGCATCCCTCCTTTCTAAATATGGTGTATGAAAAGATATATCTAAACGCAATAAAAAAAACCAGCCTTAATAAGCCGGTTTCGCGATGAGCCTCGTTACACAGATTGATAGATCAAAGAGCCAGGCTGACAATCAACCTGCCCCAACTTATTTTATAATCCTAGTTCCGTTGCTTCCATAATCTTAACTTTAGAGTACAGAAAGCCTACCTGCCAGGAATGGTTAACACGATTATGGTAACACCGCAGCCAAAGCGTCATCCGCTTATAACAATCCTGCAACGACTGGGTCACAAAGCGTACCATTGCAGTCGGTATCCCATGTGATCGTGGCCGGAACAGTGTTATCCCAGATATTTCTGAAGTCAGAGTTTGGTATCCCCAAAGCTGTCGATTTTAAGATGCTCTCGATCTCGCTCTGAGTCAAACTAGAATCATTCAGTAGCAGTAACGCTGCTACAGAGGTAACGTGCGGGGTAGCCATCGACGTGCCACCCGCGTAATAGAAGCTCCCCCGGTTTCTACCAACTAAATCATCAATCCCTTTCGACCACCAGGGCAGGTTGGAAAAGCCTGGGGTTCCAGGGAATGGTCCACACACCCATGAGCCTGGTGTGAGTACATCTAGCTGCTGACTTCAGTAGCCGAGGTCTTGAACCTACTGTACAAGGTAAGTTTACAAAGTCCTGGGGTTCAGCAACTCATTTTTCTTTACGTCTGACTGCCAGCATGGTGATGTCGTCGATTTGCTTTGCGCCGGTGGAATAATCCTTAATCTGACTTTGAATTTGCTCCAATAACACAGATAAAGATTGGTCTCTAGAAAATAATGGAATCAATTCCTTCTCGCTGAAGTACTCACCGGTGGGATTCATTGTATCTGTCAAACCATCGGTATGTGCAAAAAAGGCATCCCCCTGTTCAAACATTACTTCTGCGATCGCGTATTCTGCACCAGACGCCGCACCGACTGCGGGACCGGTCAGCTTTAGGGTTCCCTTTAGCCCATGCTGATTAATCACCATCGGAGGTAGGTGACCGCCATTGATATATGTCAATACACCTGTGCGCGTGTCGAGTATCCCAAAAAAGATAGTGCAGAACATGCTCGTATTACCATGCGTATTAGCAATGTAATTGTTGGTGAGGGATATCGCATTCTTGATACGCGTACCAGAGGAAATCGTACCTGCATACTCAACATTGGTAAAGAAATCAATATTCGATACTGCGCGAAGCAAACTCCGGAATAATGTCATGAATAATGCCGCACCCAAACCTTTATCGCACACGTCTGCAATGACCAATCCTATTTTCCCCTCCGTTAATTCGAATACATCATAAAAATCACCCGTAACCTCTCGGGCTGATTTAAGCGAAGCTGCGATCTCCCAGCCCTCTGGTTGGGGTAAGCTATCCGGTAAAAAGCCGGCTTGTATCTCTCTCCCAATCTCAAACTCGCGTTCGAGCGCTTTTCGATATAACTCCTCCTGCTCCCACAAGCGGGCGTTTTCAAGGGCAACACTCATCGCGTTGGCGAGAGTTTTCAATAAGCGCACATCTGTCTCGTTGAAAGCATGTTCTTTTCGCATATTCTTCAGAACAATCGCACCATGCAAGCAATCCCCCATCATTAATGGTACGTACAATCCAGACTTCGGAAGCCCTCTACCGGAAGAATATACATTTTGATATGTTATCGCTGCATCTTCCATATTCTCATTGATCAGCAATGGCTGATGGCTTTGCAGTAAGTACCCCATAAAACCTTTCCCACTCACTTTATAAGGTGTGGAAATTTGCCGTTTGCCATTTTCAATTTGGAATGGTGTAGCCAATAGATCGGTTTCATGGTCATAAATCATGATGGAGAGATCCGCTGGATGAAAGAACTCCTTTATCTTCTCGCCTACAAACTCGTAAATAGAAGCCATATCCAGTTTTTTTGCTAATTCCTCTTGCACGCGGTTGATGACTGATAATTCCGTCGCCCGTTGCTTGGTCTCTAAAAGTAATCGCCCGGTTTCATCAAAAAGACGCGCATTCTCAAGGGCTACGCTCATTGAGGCGGCAAGGGTTTGTAGCAGGCGGACATCTGATTCGTCAAATGCGTTTTCTCGATCGACATTTTGCAAGCTCAGGATCCCTGTTACCTGGTCGCCAACGATCATGGGTACCCCCAGCCAGGATTTGGGCGTAATGGTACCGGGTATTGTATGCTGCCCTAAACGCTCCGCTTGTTCTGCAACGTTTGTGTTAACCAGTACCGGTTGCCGGGTTTGGACGATCTGTGTGCGAAATCCGCGGATGGGATAACGGCCGGGTGCGATTATATGCTCGCCGCGTTCGATGGCATAACGATGTTCAATCGTATCAGTCTCCCGATCATACGTTGAGATCATTACAACCTGCGAGTCGAAGATATCGCGAATTTTATCGCCTACTAGGTTATATATGGCTTGTACATCGAGATGTGAAGCGAGTCCTTGCTGAACGCTGTCGATGATCGCCAACTCCGCCTCACGCTCAGCAAGTTCTTGATCTATTAAAACGTTTTCTTTAGGCGATGATGTTTGGTCAGTCATAGTCACACACCCTCTTGTCAGGAAAACTTATCCTATCCGTATAGCCAACTGTGTAATGAAGTTCCACTGGGGTCGAGTCGGATTATCGCATGTCTATTTCAGTATTCTTAAATTTGATTACCGAGCTGAATATGATGCAATACACTTAATTATCTCATGGTTCCAGGATTATACGGGAGCTAAGTCGGTGTTGTGATCGTT
>JBAPSY010000130.1:0-7630 GCA_049281855.1 Anaerolineales bacterium | reverse complement strand
AGCCTCTAAAAAGATCCCCCTCTTCCACAATGTCTGAACAAACATTATCAAAGTTGATGACTATTTTTACTGTATAGTTAACAAACCCGCTGTATGATGAATTCAGACCGCAATCGGCCAGGTTAGGAGGTGCCCACCGAAAACATGGATGAGAACCGCATAGGAGGAATGACCGAGTGATCCAAGACTGGCTCGCGCCAGACATCTCCCCCGATAAAGGGTTTTTTTGGAAATAACCACCAGACGGATGGATGATCTCCATCCGTCTTAATTATCCTCCAGCCAGGGCTGGCTACATATTTCCAGCGCATATTCTAGCGACTTGTTCTAACCGACTGTTCCGTTTGGTTTGATGCTCAAGACGATACTTTTTATCACCTGGCCGGCATGGGTCAGCTCCCCCAGATCGAATTGCTGCTATTATTGGAGCGTTTGTGAGGGATTCAAAGGGTGCCTGGTGATGGTCAACCACAGGCAGAACACTGGCTACACCTGCTCAATCGCATCCACCAGAGTGGTAAGCTCTGCCAGGTATACGTGAGCGCACGCGACGGGTTCAGGATTGTCGATGAGTTGGGTGGAAAAGGCCTGGCATTGGTGATCAACGAGATTCTTACCCCTGAGCAGGGGAAAGCGCTGCTAGACGAAATTCGGTTAATGGAAAAAGCCTGGTAATTAAGGCAATATCCCGTCACACGCGGATGTATTCCTTAATATTTAAGACAAAGATGGCAGCTTTGTGGGTACCTGGACCTTCAGCGCTGGTGCTATTCGCCTTGATAATCTCCACCGCCCGAATAATTTTATCTTCCTCCAGACCAATCAGCAGGGTGGTGCTGCCGCGCCGGAATAACCCTCCTGTGGAGGCTATGCAAGTCACCCGGTACTGCTCTTCGGTCAATTGGTGGGCAATCTTGTCATAATCGGCGTCATTGACAATTGCAATCATCAGTTTCATTGCAGCACCTCCAAGTATTGATCGATTTCCAGGATAAAAATGGTCGCACCACCCACCGTGATTGGGATTGGGCTTGGAATTGGAAGGGGCTGGCCTTCGATGGGCATGGACACGTATTCAATCCGCTGTCTGCAATTGCGTTTTAATTCGGAAAGAACCAACTCCACCTTAGCAGTTTCGACAGGGAGAAGCAAGGTCACATTTTTTCTACCGAGAAAGGCTCCGGTACTGGATAGCTCAAACGCGATGACACCATACTTTCGCAATGCCGAGGTGACCAAATCGGCATCCTGGGCTTGTAAAACAGCCAGAAGGATCACCATATTAGATTGATTTTGGGCTTCCATGTCTCCCTTCCTTCTTTTAAGAAATCCCGTGATGGTCAGCCTCAATGCTCAGGGCGTTCCCAAAACACCTTCTTTTACATAATGGATCAGCTCATCGGTGCTTAGATTATTTATTCCCAATTTTTCTATTGTCCGTCCGCGACGCCAGTAATCGGTACGGTGAATTATACTGGCTATTTTAATTATCGCATCGATTCCACTGACTGCAACCCCATAACGCTGACCAAGGGAGGCAATTGGCACCAAGCTCATGGGGACATCCTCGAATATATAGCGGTGATTAAGCGTGGGGGGTGCATTAATCCCATAATAACCAGGCTGGTTGTGAATGGCCTCATTCAAGTCTTCGCCAACCGCATCATAAGAAAGTTTCAGCCATTCCATACCTGTACGGGCACGAATGCCGATTGAAGCAGCGACTGTCACTCGTTCACGGTCGAGAGATTCCAATACGCGAGCCACCGAAGACGTCACACCATCTATGTAGAATTGAAAGTCACCATGAGTCGATTCGATCCATCCGGAATTAAGGATGGTCAGCGCAGGGTGAAAGATGGCACCCATGTTGTTCATTCCGGTTTGCAATACATTACCCCCATCAATGAATTGTGAAAATACATCGCGCACCAGGTCCAAGACAAGCTGATTCCGATTAGAAGGTAGAGCAGCGAGCGGCACTGCTTCTTTAATTCTAAAGATACGTGACTGGGCAGGACCATCAGAACGCGAGGCATAAATAAACGTTTCTGCCTCGGCTACCGTTACATCGGCAGTGCAGCCATTATCACGGATCACCTTGCTAAATTCGATCGCGCCGCAAGTACGCCCGGGATGCAATATGACAATTTGACCATCGGTCAAATATGGTGCGCACGTCTTGGCAACATCTGCATGTGCCGAGGACGGGACAACGACCATCACCATCCTGGAATTTTGCAATGCTACGGCGATATTGGAGGTCACAAGGGTCAATTTACCAAAACCCCGTGGACCACCTTCATAACTTTCCAGGTAAATCCCTCCCAGCTCTTTAATTGCAGCTACATTTTCGGCGGTTCGATTATATAAAACGGTCGGAAATTCCATCAATGCCAGATGGGCGGCCATGGCTTTGCCTCCATGCCCGGCTCCAATTACGGTAATATTGAATTTTTCAGACATACATGCCTCCTACGATAGGTACTGTTCCAGCCGGTCTGCCTCACTCAAAGGTGTTCCATCTGGATAGGTGGCCACACAAGAGCCATTCAACACGCGAGTTTTAATCTGACCAAGGGCATAAGGGTTGTTTCGTAATTGTGGGGCATCCAATATTCCCACCTTGACGGATTTCGATAGGACCTGTGGATCAGACCAGGGGTCCTGGCTAATAGGATCCCCGAGGTGCTGGATTGCCTGCAGGGTGACCCTGGCTTCAGATAATAAATGGTCCACCTGAGATTGAATGGAAGGGTCTGCCGTCATATCGATAGACCCGTGCAGGGCATTTTCAATCGCTCGACGAGCCATTCCACAGGCTTCGATGACATCTTCAGCAGTGGCAGCATGGTGAGCTTCGGTATGACCAACGACATGGATAATGTGTGGTTTGATTGCCATTTGCAAGTAGATGCTGGTCGCCAGGTGTGCTCGAGCCGCGTTCGGATCAACAGGGTAACTGAGCAAGCCCGTGCGGGTTTGTGTCCAGATATGAAAGTTGGGATCAGACAGAGGTTCGATCAATTTGAGTGTAGCCAGCATCTTCGCCAAATCCATCGCATCAGACGTGCCAGGAGGGCTGTTAAACATCAGCTGAGCGATATAGTCTCGAACCCCAAAAGCACGAGCATTATAGGCTGAAAGAAATGCTGACACGACAAATATTACGTCCGGGGCGTCCCGCATTCCCCAATGATGAGGCTCATTTAATTCCACCGGGATGCCGCGATCACCATACCATGACATGACTGCCTGGTGTTGACGGATGGATCCTTCAAGATCCCAGGGACCTCTCCCGTCCATCAGGTTGAACCAAAAAAGTGGAATGGCACACCATGCAATGTTGATGGTTTCAATGTACATCTCTGCCAGGCGGAGAAAATCGTCCGTACCCGAATAAGTGCGCATGAGTGGGTAGTTCCCCTGGCGGCTGGCGGTGAACAGTGAATGGTAGTCAGCCGCTGAACGGACAGGCACACCACCAGCTCCTTTGCGACGGGCATCCTGCCTTTCTGAGTGGAAGAAATTTTCCTGGGCATCCTGGTCGATCCCCAATGAGATGACATCCAATACCTTGGCCTTGGAAATCTTCTCCACCCCACAAAGGCTGTCTTCCAGTGTGGGAAGACCAAAGTGGTGCCTTAAAAGTGGATAGGGTGATTTCCAGCGGATCCGTTCCACCATGGATTGTGGGTAATCCAGCTCTGAAGGTAATGGGGAAACCTGTCCTTTGAGATATGCCAGAACCTCCTCGGGTGGTTCACTTCCGTCAAAAACACATTCAAAGAAACCTAATTTGCGGGCTTTTTCAGCCACAGGGGGAGTACCGCCAAAGGCAAAGCTTACGCCAGAGGCGTGGAGATCATCGGCAGCTTCAGCAAAGTCGCCTAACAAGCGCTCTCCAGTCTCGGGAGTTAGGCGGTAAGAAACCCCAACCAAATCGGCATGTTCCTCACGGGCTGATTTCAAGACATCGTCTATTGCGACTGATGGACCAAGGAAAACCGTTCTCCAACCGGCACTTTCAGCCAGGCGCAGAAAGTTCAACACCCCTGCCACATGAACACATTCCCCCAAAGCTGCAGCAACGACTGTCTTTTGCATGCACCCTCCAATAAAATGAGCGGTTGGTCACTCCAGCCGCTCATTATAGCAGTCAATGAAGGATTTTTGGTCCCGACTGGGTCAACCTATGTGAGGTTGTTGAAGAATAGTAAAAATTACAATAACTGACCGGTAATGCTTCCTGTTGTTTTTATCCAATGGTAGTAAACAAGACCGGCTTGTGTATTTAGAAGGAATGGAAATTCCACAAGACCGTCCAAGAAGTCGAGATGGATTTATATAAAAATTATTCACTACTTAATATTCCCAAAATACCAATAAGTATTTTTATATTATCCCAAAACGTTTTGAGTGTCAACGACGAATAAGCGCTGATTTATGAGTCTTTCACTAGCCACATGGTCGACTCAAATGAGGCGTTGACTAATAATCCAACCAAGTACGAGTGTTGGTGACCTGTGGATCTATTCACAAAGAAAAGGAATGAGTGATCCAAGCAGGTACCAAGCGGTTATACTTATTGAATGATCGAAATCACACCCTCGGTCCAGATTAATGACGAGGAAGTCGAACTCGTTTTCATCCGCTCACCCGGACCAGGAGGACAAAATGTCAACAAGGTGTCTTCTGCGGTCCAACTGCGTTTTAATGTCCTAAGCTCACCATCCATACCACAAGAGGTGAAACAGCGGCTGATCAAACTGGCAGGCAGACGCGTGACATCCGAGGGGGTATTAATCATCGAAGCCCGGCAATACCGCTCACAGGAGCGGAATCGTCAGGCAGCTCTGGAGCGACTGGTGCGGCTCATCCAGCAAGCATGTGAACCTCCCAAGCCTCGCCACAAAACCAAACCCACACACGCTGCCACTTTGCGCCGACTTGAAACCAAGCGCAAGCGAGGTGAAATAAAACGCATGCGCCGTGATTCAGGGATCGGAGGGTAAACGTCGGGTGAATGGATGCAAACCGTCAAGCACCGATGTGCAGCTTTTGATATGATCATAACAGTGCGGGACTTTTCTTCTCCTCCTTATTGAGAGCCGGGTCAGATACCCGGCTCTCGTGATTCTGGGGGTGTTGTATACGGCAAGTTTTTGTACTATACTCCAGCCAGAAGATCAACCGGAGAATGCCGATGGTAGATGCGATTAAAGGCGATAGAAAAGATCTGATCGAATCTGTGCTCGCAGAACCAGTCCTAGCGCGCCTAGCAACCACAAATCCCAGAACCATGCAGCCGCATGTGGTTCCGGTGTGGTTTATGTGGGATGGAGAATGTGTATGGGTCAGCAGTTTTGTCAGCACGCGCAAGATTCGTGAGTTAAAGAATAATCCACGCGGGGCAGTATTAATCGAGTCCAAGCAGGAGGGTGGCAAGCTCCAGGCAGTGCTTTTGGAAGGCACGGTTGAGCTGGTGATACAACCGCGCCAGCTGGTGAGCGAGATTGCCAGCCGCATCTACATCCGGTATCTTGGGCCTGAAGGTGTCAAGGATCCTGAGCCACAATCCTGGCTAAATGACCCTGAAAACCTGCTAATAAAACTAACCCCCAGCCGAATCATATCATGGTAGGAGAAAGTCTCCATGCAAGCGCTTCGTCATAATTGGTATTATCATTGGATGACCAGAATTTAAAGCTGATCAAACGCCTGATCGACCGCCTGGAGCATTTATCGGCTGATTCGACTTATGCTCACCGGGCGAGTGGGTTGCGCGGCTCACTCCTGCGTTATATGGATCGCATCGAGACTGGTGAGCGAATGAAAAGCGATGATCAGGCACAGCTAGATGAACTTATAGAATATGGTTTTGAAATCCTTATTCATGTTGCAAAAGAAATCGGAGCATCACGATGAAAGATAAGGCCTTCCAGGATTACTACCCCGATAATGTGAGCTATTGCTATGGTTGCGGGCGTTTGAATGAGCACGGCTTACAGATCAAGAGCTATTGGGATGGAGAAGAAACTGTTTGCACTTATACTCCAAGACCTTACCATATCGCCATTCCGGGTTACGTCTATGGTGGGTTGATTGCCTCACTGATCGACTGCCACTGCACTGGAACTGCCGCTGCGGCAACATACAAAGCCGAAGGACGCAGCATGGATACCCTGCCTCCATTCCGTTTTGTGACCGCTTCGCTCAAAGTAGAATATCTCAAACCCACACCACTGGGAGTGCCCCTGGATGTGCGCGCCAGGGTAAAAGAGATCAAAGGGCGCAAAGTGGTCATGGAAGCCTGGTTATCCGCCCGGGGTGAGGTTTGCGCCCGGGGTGAGGTGGTGGCAATCCAAGCTCCACCGCAGTTGTTCGGCGAATAACCCCAAAGGACCCGTATGCCACAATATTACGTCGAAGGGTTGTTCGCCAACAAACAGGGCGTAAAAAAGAAGCGCAAGACGGGTACTTTCCCGGTTAATTCCATCGAGCCATATGCCAAAACCATCTGGGCAAACAGCCCAAAAGAAGCCATCCAAATTGCATCCGTTGAGCTCGATGGTGGTGAGTGGACCGAAGCACCCCGTGTGAGTCAGACCACTGAGGAGCAGCGCATGCGCTCGATGAGAGCTCCAGAATTCCCCGGCTTATCTCCGCGCGCTCCCAAAAGCAAAAAACACTAGATAAATCACAAGCCGAACCAAGCACCCGTAAGCAGATATCAACGTTCAAGCTTGATCCTTTGCTGATAGTGCTCCCAATTGATGCGGGTGATGACAGTTAACCCCTCCGGCATCTGGTCTGGAGCGAACCAGCCTATCTCAGCACACTTCTCTGTTTCCAAGATGTGTGGTTCCCCAGATGTAATCGTGCATATAAATGTCGGTGACACCCAATGCTGCCCCTCTTCCGGCAGGATGTGATCCACTACATCCAGTAACTCGCCAACCTGGATCTCAATGTCATACTCTTCGCGCATCTCGCGCCATAAAGCATCGGCCAGCTTCTCGCCAAACTCGACCGACCCACCAGGGAATTCCCACAGCCCACGCTCATTCTTCGCCTTGGCACCGCGGCGTGAGAGGAACAGCCTGCCCTGATCATCAATGATCAAGGCACCGACGCCCACACCAATATAATCGATCCCGCGGCGCTGCGGGTGAGATGAGACATCGGGGTTTGATGGATCGTGCATACCATACAATTTTACCCGCTGCGATATAATCTAGGTGATGAAACGACGCTGGATATTCTGGATTCTGGTCGTCCTCTTCGTCTGGGTGGTCATCAGCCGGCTCAGTGAAATCAGGAAGTTGGCTGACACCCTCCTTGGGGGTCAGTGGCAGTGGGTGGCAGTTGCAGCTTTAGCCCAGGTTGTATATTACATCATCTATACTGCTTTATACCAATCCGCGTTCCTGACGGTGGGAGTGAAGAGCCGGCTAGGTGATTTGCTCCCGGTGACTTTTGCTTCAATTTTTATGAATGTAGCTGCCCCAAGTGGAGGGGCCAGCAGTATGGCGTTGTTTGCGGATGATGCTGCCAGGCGTGGTCAGTCGGCTGCCCGAGCTGCGGTTGGCACCCTGCTCGTGCTGGTGGCAGACTTCAGCGCATTCCT
>JBAPSY010000129.1:0-1738 GCA_049281855.1 Anaerolineales bacterium | reverse complement strand
CCACCTCGCCTTACCGAATTGCCACATGGTTGTCGCTTTGAACCACGTTGCCATAAGAGGATTGACCTTTGCAGCCAGGAAGCACCCATTCTGGTGGATGTTTCCCAAGCGACCAGCGATCTCTGGGCAATGAACAGGCATATCGTTGCCTGCCATTTGTGCCAAGGTTCAGAGGTGCGGTTTTAATGTCACAACCAGCCCAAACTACACCGATGCTGGAAGTTCATGACTTGTATAAATACTTCCCCATACAGCAATCGCTGGTTAACGCCCTGATGCGCCGACCTCCGACTTTCGTCAAGGCTGTTGATGGTGTATCTTTTTCTGTGGCGCACGGTGAGGTTCTGGCATTGGTTGGTGAATCAGGTTGTGGCAAGACAACAATTGCCAAGACTTTGATCGGATTAGAGGAACAGACCCGGGGAGAGATAATATTCAACGGACAGCAAGTCGGAATGAGCGAGCGTCGCTTGCGGGCAGGGCTGGCTCCTATTGAATCCAGCGAACCGGGAAACCAAGAGCAACAGGTCTTACCCAAGCTGACCTTGAAGCGGCTGCGACAACAAGCGCAGATGATCTTTCAAGACCCATATGAGTCACTCAATCCACGTTCCACGATTTATGAAATCGTTGCCGAACCTCTGGTTGTTCATGGGCTTTACAAGCCAAGGGCTGAACGCGAGCAGCACGTCAGGGAGGCACTGGAAGATGCGGGATTACGCCCCGCGGAAGATTTTTTCTTACGTTTTCCGCATGAGCTTTCTGGAGGTCAACGCCAACGGGTGGTCATCGCCGGGGCAATGGTCCTGCAACCTCAACTGTTGCTGGCGGATGAACCAGTCTCCATGCTAGACGTCTCGATCCGGGCTGAAATACTTAATCTTTTACACGAGCTACGAAAACAAAGGGGCGTCAGCATTGTCTTTATTACCCATGATCTGAGCACAGTGGCTTATTTTGCAGACCGGCTTGTGGTAATGTACCTTGGGCGGATTGTGGAAATTGGTCCAACAGAGGTAATATTGCGTAATCCGCGACATCCCTATACCAAGGCACTGCTCTCGGTTGTGCCGGTTCCTAACCCGCGTCTTAGGAGGGAGCGCCTGATCTTAAAAGGCGAGACACCCAATGCGGTGGATATCCCTTCAGGTTGCCGCTTTCATCCTCGTTGCCCGGTCGTAAAAGAGCAATGCAGTCAAACTGATCCCGATTTCAACGAGATTGATACAGGTCATCAAGTTGCCTGTTTACAGGCAACTTGATGGTAATTCCCTCAACGTAAGAAATATGGCGCCCTAATTGGAGCGCCACTTGTTTTATGAGGATTGAATATGGCTTAGGCTATTATATTTCCCCCCTCGCGTAGCGTCTTAACGACATCCTCCGGCAGTACTGGTGGGGTGACACCCAATGCTTTACAGGTTAGGATCTTGTGGGCTGTTATCTCGATGATGTCGGTGATGTCGGCGGCACGACGCAGGTTACCGGCAGCCACCACCAATCCGTGATTCTGCATCAAAACTGCAAAACCAGCGCCCATGGCTTTGGCGACTGCATCACCCAGGGCATCCGTACCTGGCATGATGAATGGAACAACGGGGATATCCCCAAGGAAGGCTGATTCAAGTGATATCGGCAGGAATTTTGTCCCAGTGAGAGCCATGAGGGTAGCCTGGGGGGCATGGGTGTGAATTACGGCGGTAATTTCCGGTCGCGAGCGATAGATGGCACAATGCAC
>JBAPSY010000128.1:0-3508 GCA_049281855.1 Anaerolineales bacterium | reverse complement strand
GTGTTGAGCCATGCATTGACTTTGCCCATCTGCATGCCCGTCCAGGAGATGGATCTGTCAATACCTATGACGAATTCTCGCACATCCTTGAACTTTATGGAAAAACGCTGGGCGAGAAAGCTCTTTCCCATTTACACATTCACCTGTCTGGCATTCAATATGGAGAAAAAGGCGAGAAGGAACATCTTCCACTTAAAGAATCCGATCTTAACTTGCAAGGCTTATTCCAGGCATTGGCTTCATTTCATAGTAAAGGACGGATATTGTGCGAAAGCCCAATCATGGAAGATGATGCCTTTTATATGAAGAACCTGTGGGGTGAAAGATAAGGCTGCCACGATGGAGATGGCAGCCTCATCAGTTATTTTTCTAAGCTTTCAATTAGCGCACTTGAGTGAAGTGGATGATGATCAGATTTTTCTGGCAATCATCATAGGTGTTGAAATAAATCCGATCAGATAGTGGCAGGTTTTGTTGGTCCAATAATTGGATCCACAACGAACCGCTTGAAGCAACCAGTTTATCCGACAAAGTGAACTCAAAACCGCCTGGACCATATTGAGGTGCCAACCCGGTCATGGTCAAATTATCAATGCTCGCCACCCCAGGTACAGTCCCCCCCAATTGAACGAATAATCCTCTCACCGCTTCATCATTCAAGCTCGTTGCCTGCCCGGCAACACCTGACCATTTACAACCGGTATCTGGGTGAAACTCTTCCCCGTCGATCGCGGATGGGCTCCCTTGTTGAATCGCGAATGCATACTCATCCGTGACACCTGCAACGACCGGTTCTACCCCGGTTGGGTTCTCTACTACGCTGGTCGTAACGATCGGTGTATGGGTTGGGCTTGGTGTGTCTTGCACCTGAGTGACGATATTGGTTGGCGTCCATGAAGGTACTAATGTAAATCGTGGTGTCACCGTGAGGGTCGCAGTTGCATAAGCTGGGTTCAATGTCGGTGGTGGAAAAGGATTAAGATTACTGTTCGGAAATATAAAAATCAGAATGAATACCGAAACGATGCAGAGCAATAAAACCAATATCAAGATGGTCAAAACATTCCACACCCGACCAGTAGGTCTTTTTTTTCGTGTAGGCTCTTTCGCCTCGGATATTTCATACGTATCCATGCTTCATCTCCCCAATTGTTTTGCGTTACCGTAACAGTATTTGGATCTCACTTTGATTCCTGCGCTCGTTTATCCATTCCGCTAGGGTTTTAACTTGTAATGCTCTCCTGGCATCAGGCTGGAGGGGATGTTCAGGGTCTCTTTCGACTAGGTACAAGATGTGGAAGCCAATATCCGTCTGTACCACCGCACTATACTGACCGGGTTGTAGTGCAAACGCAGCTTCTTCGATAGCCGGGTCACTCAGATATCCACGCGGGAACCAACCTAAATCACCCTCAGTCACCGGATCATAACTGGATGCAACCTCCAGAAAATCCTTCCCTGATTGGAGCGAGGCATACACCTGATTTGCTTCTGCCGAAGTCGGCACCAAGATTTGCACCACATGCACCTCGTCAGCGGTCTCCGGCACTGCCGCGATGACCTGATCTCGCATCCAGGCAGCACCGATGGAACGCTTTAACGTCCGTTTGAAATCCTCATCTGAGTAGGCATGTGCAGCTTTCCAGTCTTCTAATGCCTGAGCCCCACCAAGCTGGTCTTCGAGGCTACTTATTCTTGATTGGAGCATAGGTTCGTCCACAGAATAACCATTCTCAGCCGCTGCTTGAGCTAACAGGGTTTGATCAATCAACTCATTTAATACGACTGTATTCGTTTCTGATGCCAGAATCGTGCCAGTTATTGGTGAAGATGCTTGATATCGTGTGATTTCCGCCTGAAACTCAGCCAGTGCTATCCCCTCTCCATTGACCACTGCAACCAATGGCACTGGTGTCGATGTGGGCGGAACAGGAGTTAAGCTAGGTTCAGGTGAGATCACTGCTGTCTCAGACGGCACCACAACAGTAGATGTGCTGGTGGAAACTGGATTGCTCTTATTGCATGTTGATAATAAAATGGAAAATAGGCTAATACTAATAAGAATAACAAGGGATCGGCGTAAGCTCATTGAACAGATTATACTCGTAAATCAATTCCATTCTCCGCTGGAGGGTAATCCTCCAGCCAGTCAGAACAAGTCATCATATGGTAACTGCCTATACATGGATGCTTTTTATCGACGAAGTCTTGACAGAAAATGACATTTGCCGATAATAGGGGGAACAATATAAAAGGCGTTGAAAGAGGAAAGTAGTTGGATCGAAACCAACAGGGAGGCGCTGGGCACAGACTGAAACCCCGCCAGGCAGAAATCCGATGAAGTTCCCTCTGGAGCTGTCCGTGTGAATGGTTTGTCCACTAGTAGCGCGGAACGCAGCCCAAGCGTTATTCAGGGAACCGATCGCCTTCCAGCCGTCGGACGAAGAGGGTCGCACTTGCGACCAACAAGGGTGGTACCGCGGGAAACTCCTCCCGTCCCTTGATGGGACGGGAGTTTTTATTCATATTCCCGGAAATTTCATTTGCAGCCGGTGCAAGGTTCATGATTGGTTCTATCGGAGGTGACCATGTTATCAGATTTGGATCAAATTGAGCAAAAAGCCCTCCAGGCTTTGGAATCCATCCAGGATGAAACCAGCCTGGAAGGCTGGCGGATTGCTCATTTAGGGCGGTCCGCACCCCTCATGTTGGTCTTTGACCAGCTTGGGAAGCTCTCCAAGGAAGAACGGCCCGTCATCGGTAGGCGCGCCAATGAGGTCAAGCATACATTGGAAGCAGCTTTTTTTGCCCGATCCAATGTGTTACGCCAATCAGCTCTCCAACGCTCGCTTCAATCTGAGCGCTTGGATGTTACCCTCCCTGGACGTGCTTTACCCATTGGGCACCTCCATCCTGCTACCATCTCCCTGCGTTTGATCATCCGCGCTTTTGCTGATATGGGTTTTCAGGTTTACCGCTCACCTGAAGTTGAGACAGATGATTACAACTTTGGTCTGTTAAACATGCCTCCTCATCACCCTGCCCGCGATATGTGGGATACCTTCTATACCAGTATGCCCAATATATCCCTCCGCCCGCACACCTCTCCGGGGCAGATCCACGTCATGCGCCAATACGCCCCTGAACCAATCCGGGCTATCCTGCCTGGGATGTGCTATCGCTATGAGCAGATTAGTGCCCGTAAGGAAACCCAGTTCAACCAGATCGAGGTGCTTGCGGTAGGGGAAAACATCACCCTCGGTGATTTAAAGGGTACGGTGAGTGACTTCGCCCGTCGTCTGTTTGGTCAAAACATCCGTACACGCTTTCGAGCTTCTTACTTCCCATTTACCGAGCCCAGTGCCGAATATGATTTTGAATGTCTCTTATGCGGCGGTAAAGGTTGCGCAGTCTGTGCTTGGACTGGTTGGCTGGAGATTGGGGGTTGCGGTATGGTGCATCCCATTGTGCTGCAAAATGGTGGTTATAACCCTGAAAAATTCTCGGG
>JBAPSY010000127.1:0-3427 GCA_049281855.1 Anaerolineales bacterium | reverse complement strand
GGCATATCTCCCTGTGCACGAAAATCAGTGATAGACCTTATTTGGACTTGGCGTACCCATTTGTGAATCCGCCAAGTCAAGTGTGTCTCTTCAATCAGCAGCTGTTCTATGCGATAATGGAGACGATATGGCCAAGAAGATACTGGTAATCGATGATGAGCCGAAGATCGTGGAAATCTGCCAGGATTATCTGGTTAAAGCCGGCTTCGAGGTTTCTCATGCCTACGATGGTTCTACCGGATTAGCCATCGCTCAACGTAACCAACCCGACTTGATCGTACTCGACCTAATGCTGCCTGAAATGGATGGACTGGATGTATGCCGCGAACTACGGCGGGAAAGCAATGTACCCATCATCATGCTCACGGCGCGGGTGGAGGAAACAGACAAGCTCATCGGGTTAGAGCTGGGAGCAGATGACTACATGACCAAGCCTTTCAGCCCGCGCGAACTGGTGGCGCGGGTGCGGACGGTGCTGCGACGAGGGACGGGCAACCCACAGGCTGAAATCATCCATGCGGGAGACCTGACGCTTGACCGGGGTCATTATAGTGCGCGCTTCCCCGACCGAGAAGTGCCATTGACACCCACCGAATTTGAACTGCTGGCCACCCTGGCCAGCCAGCCTGGACGCATCTTTTCACGGGCGCAATTACTGACCGCAGTGCGTGGGGTGGCTTTCGAAAGCTATGAGCGTGCCATAGATTCGCACATCCGGAACCTGCGCCGCAAGATCGAGCCAGCAGAAGGGGTGACGAGCTACATCATTACCGTGCATGGGGCAGGATACAAGTTCATTGAGGCAGGTGGATGAATCAGGTCGATGCCCTTCCTACCCGTTCGATCAGGCGCCGCCTGCTGATGCTCCTGCTGCGGGCATTTGGCACTGTCGTCTTTCTGACCGTGTCATTTATCCTGATCGTATCCGCAGTTGTCATCGCCAGGAATACCGGCACCAATCCATTCTATCGATCACCCACTGCGATCATTCTGGAAACCTATTACCTAGGCCATGGCAGCTGGCAGGGAGTGGAGGCTGTGCTGGAAGAGCGAACCAACACCTCCATCCGGGCATTGCGACCTGATTGGGACCGGACTATCCTGTTGGATGCTGATGGAAAAGTGGTACTCGATCACGGCTTGGCAGACAGTCCGTTAGTTGGAACTGTATTTACCCCTCGAGCAAACGAAATCGGTCAACCATTAACCATCAATGGTTCATTGGTCGGGATGATTTTAGTGGACAGGGGTACACCACCGCGTGTAGTGCAGCTTATTTACACTCTGATCGGTCCAACCGCAATCATTTCGGTACTGCTGGGTATTCTGACATTGATCATTGGCTTGCTGCTCATGCGCCGCATGATCAATCCGCTCTCAGAAGTGATCGCGGCAGCCCAAGCCGTTTCACAAGGTGACCTGACTGCGCGTGTGCCAGTGCATGCTCAAAAGGATGACCTGTCTGCGTTGAGTGACCACTTTAACCACATGGCGGATGAGCTCGAACGCTCTGACACTCAGCGCCGCAACTTATTTGCAGATATCGCCCATGAGCTACGCACCCCCATCACCATCCTGCGGGGTCGGTTGGAGGGCATCCTGGATGGGGTCTACCCAGCGGATGAAGCCCACATTGCCCCGGCCTTGGAGGAGACTTACCTGCTCGAGCGCCTGGTTGAGGATCTGCGCTTGCTGGCGCTGGCAGAAGCCAACCAGCTGCGCTTCGAGCTGAAGCCTGTCAAGTTATCCGAGCTAACCGAGACAACATTAGGTTTGTTCTCTGCTCAGGCAGCTGAGAAAAACATCAACTTGCAACTGGAAGCCGCACCAGATCTACCTGAAGTGATGGTGGACCCACAGCGCTTCCAGCAGGTGATTGGCAACCTGATCGACAATGCCTTACGTTATGCTCCCGAAGACAGCTCAATCAATTTATCCATAAAACAACTGGAAAATATTATCGAACTGACCGTGGGGGATAGAGGACCAGGCATCCCTGAAGATGAATTAGCGCATGTCTTTAACCGGTTTTGGCGGGGTGAGAAATCACGCGCCCGCTCCACGGGTGGTGCAGGGCTTGGATTATCCATTGCACGCCAGCTGGTAGAAGCACAGGGTGGAAAGATCACAGCCCGCAACCGCTCTCCGCGTGGCTTTGAAGTGCAGATCACACTCCCAGTGAATGAACCATAAGGATCGAGCGTTGTAAGATGCTCACCAAATCACTCAATGGGTGATGATCGCTTCTACGCGGGCATTGGTGAGCTTGATCAGAGCCTCCACAGGTAAGCGGATATTCAACCCCCTCTGCCCACCGGAAACATGAATTTCATTATAGTCTCGTGCACTCGCATCCAGCACGACATGGAATCCCTTGTTGATCAATGCCAGAGGAGAGATACCACCTGCCTGCAAACCAGTAAGCTGCTCAGCCTCGCGCTCGGTGGGTAGATACAGCTTTTTCTCACCCAAGGCTTTGGCCAATAATTTTAAATCCACCTCCGCGGAGCCTGGCACAACGGCCAGGATGGGCTTCCCTTTCCCCTCCCGCTTAACCACGATGGTCTTGAATATTTGTTCAAGCGGAACGTTAATCAAATTTGCTGTTTCAAGCGCCCCTAATTTCTCAGCGGGCAACTCAAAGACAGTATAAGGTATTTTCTTTGCGTCCAGCATGCGGGTGATATTGTTGGCAGCCATAATGATCTTCCCATACGGATAATCTGTTATATCACAGAAATTCTATGGGAATACAGGCAGGAAATCACTACAGGAGTCGGACCTCGGAATAAAAATCATCTTCTTTCTTCATGATAAACTTAACTATTCTCGCATCCTTATAAACGCTGCCACAATACTATGGAACCCAGATGCTACCTACCAATGTCATAGGAATATTATTCGCCATCACATCAGCTGCAGTGTGGGGTAGCGGTGACTTCTCTGGTGGGCAGGCAGCACGCAAGAGTCACCAGTACCAGGTGCTCATGCTGGCAGCTCTTTCGGGGATGGTGGTGCTGGTGGTAAGTGCAATCATCCGGGGAGAGGGGATCCCTTCAGGGCGCAGTATCTTCTGGGGAGCCATGGCTGGATCAGCAGGTGCCCTGGGGATGGCTACCCTGTACAGGGCGCTTTCTATGGGGCACACGGCGAGCGTCGCCCCCACTTCTGCCATCACTTGCGCAGCATTACCGGTGCTGTTTGGGATTATCACTGCCGGTTTACCCAAGCCAATCCAATTGGTTGGGTTCGCCCTGGCATTCCTCGGCCTCTGGCTGGTCAGCAGGTCTCCTACTTCGAGCGATAAAACCTTTCGGGAGGGGATGATCCTGGCATTCCTATCAGGGATCGGATTTGGGGGTTTCTTCATTTTCATCGCCCTGGTGGATAAGGGCCAGATCTTTACCCCGGTCCTGGTTGCCCGGAC